>NZ_JALVIW010000055.1:0-11905 GCF_027028515.1 Desulfurobacterium sp.
CTATAAGCATGTCATCGGAACGACCCTTTATGTTTTCAATGTAGAGTATCGTTCTTCCACAGGGGCACGGTTCTCTATGGATAACCGTTATATCTTTTGTTCTGTAGCGTATCATCGGTAAAGCTTGCTTTGTTATGGTTGTAAGGACAAGTTCACCCTCCTCCCCGTCCGGGAGGACTTCACCCGTGTCAGGGTCAATAATCTCGGGGATAAAATGGTCTTCAAATATATGGAGGTGTCCGTATTCACATGTAGCGGCCACTCCGGGGCCTATTATTTCTGACAGTCCGTATGCTTCTACGTACCTTATTCCCCACGTTTCTGCGACGGTTTTTTTGAGTCCCTCAGATGCCGGTTCAGCTCCAAAAAAGCCGGCTCTTAGTTTAAAATCTTTTTGTAAATCGTATCCCTCTTCCTTAGCCACTTCTGCAAGGTGGAGTGCGAAGGAAGGAGTACAGCAGAGTATTGTCGCACCGAAATCTTTCATAAGCATAAGTTGTCTTTTAGTAAACCCACCACTTGCTGGAACAACGGTTGCGCCGAGAGCCTCTGCAGCATCGTGAAATCCAAGTCCGCCTGTGAAGAGGCCGTAGCCGTAGGCGTTATGGATAATATCTTTCTCATTAACGTCAGCCATAAGGTAGGTTCTTATCATTACTTCCTGCCAAACTTTCATATCGTGTTCTGTGTATCCTACAACTGTTGGTTTTCCAGTCGTTCCAGATGAAGAGTGTATTCTTACTATCTGTTCCATTGGAACGGCAAAGAGCCCGAAAGGATAGTTATCTCTTAGATCCTGTTTTACAGTGAATGGAAGCCTTTTCATGTCCTCGAGGGTTTGTATGTCTTCCGGGCTTACTCCAGCTTCATCAAATTTTTTTCTGTAAAAAGGAACCAAGTAATAGGCTCTTTCAACGGTTTCCCGGAGCCTTTTAAGTTGAAGTGCTTCAAGAGTTTCTCGTGCCATGTAATCTTTTCTCTTTAAGGACATCCCTTTCCTCCTTTTCTTTTTTAGCACAATCAGAAGATAAAGTTATTATAAAATAAACGGTGAATTTGTGAAAATTTCCGGCATAACGGAGGGAGAAATGTTTCAGCGTTATCTTGAAACTTTGCCAAGAGAAATCATTGAAAAGGTGCAACTTGAGAGATTGAGGAAAACAATTAGAAGGATAAAGGAAAAGAATAGGCTCTACTGGGAAAAGATAGGAAGAGTGGAGCCTGAAGATATAAAAACACTTGAGGATTTAAAAAGGTTGCCGTTTCTCACAAAGGAGGATTTGAGGAAGGGTTATCCTTTTGGTTTTGCCTGTGGCGGACAAAAAGATTTTGTCCGTTTTCACATGTCTTCCGGAACGACCGGTACACCTGTTGTGAACCCTTACACACCTGCCGATGTTGATCAGTGGGGAGAGGTAATGGCACGTTGCCTTGCCGCAGCGGGTTTAACATTTTCAGATGTTTTACAGATAACACCCTCTTTTGGTCTCTTTAACGGAGGATTTGGCTTTCACTATGGTGCGGAAAAGATAGGATGTTTTGTTGTTCCAATAGGTCCCGGTAGAACGTTGCTACAACTAAAGTTCTTTAAAGATTTTAACACCACCGCTCTTGCAGGTATAGCATCTTATCCATTAAGGATTATAGAAGTTGCAAAAGAGGAAGGTTTTGACTTTTCCGAGACCTCTTTGAGAGTTGGAATATTTGGAGCCGAGGTCTGGAGTGAAGAGATGCGGGGTTATATAGAAAAAGAAATGGGGATAGAGGCATTTGACATCATAGGTATGACAGAAACCGGCGGTGTTGGACTTGGCATAGAATGTAACTACCACAACGGTATCCATGTCTGGGAAGATCACTACATTGTTGAAATAATAGATCCGGAAACAGGTGAAGTTCTTCCGGACGGTGAAGAGGGTGAAATGGTTGTTACCACTCTCACAAGGGAAGGATTGCCGCTAATAAGGTATAGAACAAGAGACATAACTAAAATAGTTTCAAGGGAGCATTGTGAATGTGGCAGAACGCACCTTAAGGTTGCAAGGATAAAGGGAAGAACAGACGATATGTTAAAGGTGAAGGGGGTGTGTTTCTATCCGAGGCAGGTTGAAGAGATAGTTATGAAGTATCCTGAAATCCTTCCAGATTATCAAATCATTATAGGTAAGGTTGAGGGGAAAGATACGGTTCAGCTTATTATTGAAGCGGAAAGGCAGGATGAATATCTGAAAGAGCGGATAGAAGAGGAGATATACAGCACTCTGGGGCTTCATATAGAGGTAACTTTAAAAAGAAAGGGAGAAATTCCAAGAGCACCCGGAAAGGCAGTTAGGGTGAAAAGAGAGAACTAAAAGCACTTTCAACTTCTGGCGGCAGTTTCCCGGTGTGGATTTCTGCTGCCATTTCTAGAATATCTTTTCCTCTATTCTCCAATATCTTTACGTTTAATTTCAGTTCTTTCAGCCACTCTTTAACTCTTTCTGCTTCCACTGTGGATATTCTGTCCGGATTTTTAACAATGTAAATGGTTGCATTTTCAAATTTCTCTTTCAGCCTTTTATATCTCTCTTTTAAGTTTGAAAGTTTTTTTATAACGGGATCATCTTCCAATGATTCCTTTTTTATGCGGATGATGATTTCTCTCTTGTCGTTAATTTTTTTCCTTAAGGAAATCAGGTTTTCAAGCCATACAAGGGAATTTTCAGGAAGGGAAAAGAAACGGTACGAGAGAGCGGACGGTGGCATGTCAAAGACGAAAAGGTTGTATCTTCTTTCCGTGAGGTATTCAAATGCAGTGGCCATTGACTGTTCAATGAGGACGGGCGATTTTTCTATCGTTTTAAAGTAGTGTTCAAGGTTGAAAGCTGTAAGGTATCTGAAGCTCCTTTCCAATTCCTCTTTTACATTTGACAGGAACTGCCGTTTGTACTTTTCTGGATCGGCTTCGTATATATAGAGATTTTCTAAAACTTGTGTGGGTTCTTTAGATGGTTTTGTTTTAAAAACGTCAAACAGGTTGTGGGCAGGGTCAAGAGACACAAGGAGTGTTCTGAAGCCTCTTTTTGCAAAGAAAACGGCGAACATAGAAGATATAGTTGTTTTTCCTACACCACCTTTTCCTGTAAAGAAGAACGTTCTTTTCATTTTCTCCTCAATCTATATCAAACACGGAAAAAAGTTTGCCAAGAGGATCTTCAGCTTCGGTAACCGCGTTGCTAAGGGTTATTAATAGTTTTTCAGAGACCGGCAACATCTGTATGTATATGTGAGAAGGAGAGCCGGGGTATCCCACAAGCTCTCCTAAAAGTAAAAGAGCAAATATCTTTTCCAGCTCATCAACTTCTGATTCCACTACATTTACTGCGGTATCTCTTCCGATACCATCTGCGGTTTCCCAGATTTTCTTAAAAAACTCCTTAAGCTTCCATTTTTTCATCGATAGGTTCCGGTGTTCCCTCTTTTATGCTGAAGAACGTTTTTACACCTTCAAAAATAATTGTAAGGACGATTAAAAGAATGACAGTGTTTACAGTAATTAAAAGGTAGTTTCCTGCCTTAATGAAATTTATCTCGTTCATAATACTTGCCCACAGCGTTACGGTTATCATAAACACGGCTGGAATGCCGGCAATAATCCATTTAAGGCCACCTTTGTACTTCAGGTAGATAGTGATGACTATCAGTGCAAGTCCTGCAAGTGTTTGATTTACCGCACCAAAGAGCGGCCATAATGTCAGAGCACCTTTACCACTTGCACCTGTTGCAAACGCTAAAAATGCTGCAGATAGAACGGCAAAAAGAGTTGCAACGTAGCGGTTTTTGAAGATGGTTAATCCCATGTCGGAGAAGATTTCTGAAACCACGTATCTCTGAATTCTCGTTGCGGTGTCAAGTGTTGTTCCGGCAAAAGACGCAACGAAAACACCCATTATGGCGATTGCCCAGCTAACAGGTATTCCGAGGCTTTCTATCATATTGGCTGAACCGTTAATAAAAGCGCCAAGTTTTGAACCAAGACCTTTAGCTGCTGTCCATGATGAGTAGTGGGTAAGCCACGCTGCATGTCCTGTTAGAAGTTTCCCGTTGTGGAAGTATCCCATTCCAATTCCTGCTACGACGGCGATTATTACAAGTGTTGCGAGGACGCCTTCCATAAGCATTGAACCAAATCCGACAAAGAGTGCATCTGGTTCATCAGCAACCTGCTTTGAAGATGTTCCGGAAGAGACTAAAGAGTGGAATCCGGAGATTGCACCGCAGGCAATGGTGATGAAAAGAAAAGGCCAGAGCGGTGGTGCCTGAGGTGGATGCGCCTGATAAGTTGGAGCAACTATGGAAAGTTTTCCTGTAAAAGCACTTGCTACTATTCCAAATACAAGAAGTAAGATTGCCACTAAAAGTTCGTGAGAATTTATGTAGTCCCTTGGTTGTAAGAGCATTGTAACCGGAAGAACAGAGGCAATGAATGCATAGATAAGAAGAATGATTGTCCAGACACCTGTTGGTGGTATGCCGGCTACAGAGCCGAGTTTAAACGGCATATAGACGCCCATTATGACGGTTACATACATAAGAATGAGAGCAATTATTGAAAGGATACCAACGCTTTTTCCCTTCTTGTAAACTAAGTATCCAAGAGTCATTGCTATTGGGATTTCCATCCATATCGGGAAGACAGATTGAGGGAACATGTTAAATATAATGGCAATCACCAGACCAAAGATAGCGATAACTATCCAAAGTTCGAGGAAGACAATGGCAAAAAACAGGTATTTTGTTCTTTTGCTTATGTATTTTCCTGCAAATTCAGAGATGGATTTTCCTTTGTTTCTCATAGATATTATGAGAGCGCCAAAATCGTGGACAGCTCCCATAAGTATGCTTCCGAAGAATACCCAGAGAATTGCCGGAAGCCATCCCCAGATTACAGCTATTGCTGGTCCAACTATAGGGCCTGTACCTGCAATGGATGTGTAATGATGTCCAAAGATTATTTCTTTTTTTGTTGGAACAAAGTCAATCCCGTCTTCATATACTTTAGATGGAACCGGCTTGCCGGTTGCAAGTTCAAAGATCTTGTAACCCACATATTTGCCATAGACATTGTAGGCTATAATGTAACCCACGAAAACAATCAGCATGAGAAGTAGAGCATCCACTTTAACCACCTCCCCATAAAGAATATTTTAAACGATAGATACTATATAAAAAAAAGGTGATAAAATCAAATCGGGATTGATTTTTTGAATTAAGAGGGCGGCCAAGGACGCCTTTTTATGAATTTAATCCTTTATGAAGTGCTTCAATATTGACCGGTGCAAATTTTGGGTTAAGCTCTTCTATGCCTTTTTCGATTTCTTCCAGCGAAAAAGGAAAGTTTTTAACGTGTTTAAGAACAGTTCCCAGGATAAATACGTTTAAAGATTTTGGGTTTACCTCACCTTCGATTGCTTTTTTTGATGCATCTATTTTAAACACATTTAAACTATTAAGTTCCGGGAAGGAATCGTCTCCGTTTGTTACTATTGAGCCGGATTCTTTTAAGTAATCCAAAAATCTCAGGGTTTCAGTTGGATAGAGGCCTATAAGAAGATCTGCCTGTCCTTTACCTATTAAGGGTGCTTTAAAGTTGCCTATTTTAAGGTACGAGATGACGGTACCCCCCTTTTGAGCCATTCCGTGGGTTTCTGTTCCTATGAATGGAACACCTCTGTTGAGGGCACATCGTGCGAGGAGTTTAACTAAAAATATTGTACCCTGACCACCTACACCTGTTAAGACTATCTGATATCTCATCTTTTATCCTCCACGAAAGCGTTGAACGGACAAACGCCGGACAGGCACACGCCGCATCCCACGCAGAAGTATTTGTTTACCGTTACTTTTCCATCTTTCCACTCAAATGCAGGACAACCGAAAGTGTCCATACAGTAACCACATCCTGTACACCTTTCCGGATCAACAGTGGCAAACTTTCCTGGAAGTTTAACGTTTTCTCTGTCAAATGTGCAGAATTCCTTTATCACGGCAACAACAGGGACATCGCTGTTTCTGTAGGCTTCTTTTACCTCGTTGAAGAATTTCACTGTTGTTTCAACCTTTCCATCATACTGAAGAATGAATGGTTTAACGCCGCAGCCTTCAACCACCTTTTCAATGCTCACGCCACCGGTTCTTTCAGGTGTTGGCTGAAGGCCAGTCATCGCTACGGTGCTGTTATCAAGAATAACAAGGATGTATCTGTGTTTATTGGCTATGCTGTTTATCAGTGGATGTATTCCTGAATGGAGAAATGTTGAATCACCGATTGTTGCAACAATCGGTTTCGTTTTGTCGGAAATGGAAAATCCGCCGGCAAGTCCTGCAGAAGCTCCCATGCAGAGTATTGTGTCAACAGCTTTCTGATTTAAACCAAGTGTGTAGCAGCCGATGTCTGAAGGATATATGGTGTTGTTTCCGAAAACTTTTTTTATAGCATAGAAAACTGTTCTATGGGGACATCCCGGGCACAATGCAGGTTTCCTCGGCGGTGGAACATCGTCAAAAGTTGTTCCGGTGTAGATGTTTTTGTTCAGTATGCCTGTATTTTTAAGTCCTTCGGCTATTCTCTCGTGAGTGACTTCGTCTATGTCAAAAACGTCACCTGTAAGCTTTCCTTTAACGTTTGCGATAGGTGCTATCTGCTCTTCTATAAGCGGATAGGTTTCTTCAAACACGACAACCTGTTCGTAGTTTGAAAGCACTTCTTTTAAAAGGTTTACAGGAAGAGGCGTTGGCATATCTATTTTGAGAATGTCAATTTCAAGGTTATTATCCTCTATTACCTCTAATGCAAATCCGTAAGATGTTCCTGAGGCCAGAATCAGGTGCTTTGTCTTTTTAAGATTTTTAAGTTGTGGTTTAATCAGTATTTCGTAGTTAAACTTTTCTATCTCTTTTAGCTTTTTAAGTAGGGCTATTCCCTGTTTGAATCTTGGAATTCTGGGAACGGCAGCCCATCTTTCTATTTCTCTTTCAAACTTTCCTTCTCTACCCTTGAACTCAAAATCTGGTATTTCAACAATCTGCCTTCCGTGACAGACTCTTAAGACGGGTCTTAAAAGTACGGGAATTTCAAACTTTTCTGAGATTTCTATACCTAATGCGGCAAGTTTTAGTGCATCTTGAGGATCTGTTGGGTCAAGAGCTGGAATTCTTGCAAACTTTGCAAAGTAGCGGGAATCCTGCTCCGTTTGAGAACTATAAAATCCAGGGTCATCGGCTGAAATGATAAGGAATCCTCCTCTGTTGCCTATGTATGCGCTGCTCATCAGAGGATCTGATGCTACGTTGAGTCCGACCATTTTCATGCCGCAGGCTGCCCGTTTCCCCGTTATCGCGGCTGCGTAAGCTGTTTCAAATGCCACCTTTTCGTTTGTGGACCATTCGCCAACGGCGGGGAGATTGAGTGTTTTAATAAGGTTTTGGTATGTCTCAAGTATTTCAGAACTTGGCGTTCCCGGGTATGCTGCCATTACATCAACGTTTGCGGCGAGCAAACCGTAGGCTATTGCTTCATTTCCAAGAAGTGCTTTTTTCATTATTCCCTCTCTTTTATTTGAAGTGTTCAGGGAATAATGATTTTAGCATTTTCTCTCAAAATTTAGCTCTCTTTTTCCGCTTCCCTGTACCAGAACGAGGCTTTAGCTTTGTCCCCTATTTCTTCATAGATTTTCCCTATGGCTTCTTTTATATTTTTTCTCTCTTCCTGAGAGAATGGATGCTCTTTCAGTGCATCAAGTAGGTGATTAAGAGCTTCTTTATACTTACCCTGGGATACGAGAGCGGAAGATATGAGGGAGATAGCTCTAAATCTCACTTCCGGGAATTCAAGAGCTTTTTTCGCCATCTCTACAGCTTTTTCATAGTTACCAAGGCCTAACATTGCTTCGGCCATAGATATCGTGTAGATGGGGCCGTCAAGTTGTGTGGAAGCTTTTGCAATTTCCCTGTTATCTACGCGGCGGGAGGTAGCTTTTACTTTAAGTAATGCACTTTCCTCACCGGAGGTTTCGGTACCAACAGGGCTCTCTTCAACGGCAGAAAATATTGAAGATAGAATTTCGTCAGAAGAGGGTATTTCACCATAAGCACTTTCCGGCTCTTGCTCAAATTCAATGGCTTCAGGATATTTTGCAAACAATCTACCTTTAAGTTTTTCTGCAGTACCTCTATCGAGTTTTGAGAGCTGTTCTATGTTTTCAAAGGCAGATTCTATTTCGCCTGTTTCTATATCTCTTAAAATAGCAGTTGTCCATTTAAGTTTTGTATCTTTTAGAGTTAGGATTACCTGATCCACATCATCAATAAGTTTGTTTTTAATGAATTCTTTAATAAGCGTCTGCAGCAGGTCAAGGTTGTCTTTGTTATCTAATATTAGACCTTTCAAAATTTTGCGTCTTGTGGTTGAGTCCTGGAGGCGGGCGACAATTTCAGTTATTTTTTGATCTACTATTTCACTTGACTTAATTTCTCTTGCCTTTAAATATGTACTTAAGGCTTCTTCAAATTTCGAAAGAGAAGCGTACATGCTTCCGGCCATTATGTAATTTTTGTAGGCTTCCGATTCGTTGTTAGATTCTGCCAGAGCATCGGCGTACATTTCGTAAAAGACAGGGTGGGAGTTTTTTTCTATGAAGTGCTCGATGACACTACGTATTTTTGAAACGTCTTTTCCTTCTTTTGCAAGTTTTTTGAAAAGGTCAATCAAAACTTTGAATGCCTCAAAGTAGAGGCTTTTTTTTACATATGCAGCCGATAAGAGTTCTACCGTGTGTATGTTGTGGGGGTCATGTTTTAGAGCTTTTTGCAGGAATGCTATCGCAGCTGCATAATAACCGTTTTTGAGTTTTTCCTCGGCATAGTCGTCCAGTATCTTTATAGCTTCTTCTTTATTTCCTACTTTTATCAAAGCCTCTACAAGAGGGTTTATTATATGTGGTGATGCATTTCCTTTCTCAAGCAGTTTACGACCATAAGAAACAATCTTAAGATAGCTCTTTTCTGTAACCGCTTCTTGAAACAGCTCTTCATCACTTTTCTTCTTAAAAAAATCAGTAAGTCCCACCAGGCCTCCATAGAGACAACTATTGATGGTTACAATTATACAAAAATAGTGGAACTAACAATCTATTTAATTATTTGAGTTTGGAACACTTATTAGTCCTACAACTTTAAATATTTGCATAAATTATCTGGAAAGATGGCAGCGGATATCGTTTTAAAAAATTTCCAATAAGATTTCTTACTTCCGCCGTGTTTTTCCCGCCGTTTTTAAAGGTTGATAATAGGTCTATAAGGGTTTGAAATGCTTCAAAAAGTAGATTTTTCCCTTAATAAGCTCTGGATAGAAGCTTGACAGTTTCTATATTTTCAGGATCATACTTTATTGCTTTTGTTAGTAGAGGAATAGCTTCAGAGAAGTAACCGTTTTCTATTTTTTCTTTTGCAAATGTATCAAGAATTTTTACAGCTTCTTTCTTCCTATTTATAGTGAATAAAGATTCAGCGTAAGGCATAACCCTATGATATTCAAGCTTTCCCTTAGAAATCAGGCGTGCACCATAAACAACAACAAGTGAATGCTTTCTTTCGTTGACTGCCCGGTCAAAAAGGACTTCATCACTTTTACGCTTAAAAATCTTCCACAGGCCCATTGGAGCCTCCATGTTTCTCCTTAAAACCCTATCCGGTACATCTAATATTAATTATACTTTATATTAACTGCTAATGCAAAGATAGTTGTGCGTGTTAAGATAAAAGTTTTTCGAGGAGAAAGGCGACTATTTTGGTTTCCTCTTCTCTGTTTTTCAACAGATCTTTGGCCATTTTTACGTAAAGGGGTTTTATCCTTGCGGAATGAATCTCTCTCTTGAGGTCCTCAACGGTTATTCCTTTGAATTTTTCTTTTCTTACCCTGCTGAGGCCTTTAATTCTGTATAGACGGTTTTTTTCGCTGTCAGCAACAAGACTAATAGCTATACCTTCTCTCCCCGCTCTTCCTGTTCTTCCAATTCTGTGAACATAAATTTCAGGATTTTCGGGCAGTTCGTAATTAATAACCATTCCTACATCTTTGACATCTATACCTCTTGCTGCCACATCGGTTGCGACTAAAACCCTTACCTTACCTTTCCGGAAAGCGTTCATTACATTTTCCCTTTGACGTTGTGTCAGATTGCCATGAATTGCTTTTGCGTCGATACCTTTTTCTTGAAGTCTTCTTTCAAGATCAGCCGCGTCCCGTCTTGTTTTTACAAAGACTATAGTAGTTTCGTTTCTGTTCTCTTTTAGAAGTTTTATTAAGGCTTTCAGCCTATCATCGCTTTTTACAAACAGGATTTTTTGGTTTACTTTGGGCGTTATTACTGACTTTCCAACTTTTACCGTTTTATAGCTGCTTTTAAGGTAGCGGGAAATAAGTTTCTTTATTTCATTTGGCAATGTTGCTGAAAAGAGCATAGTTTGTCTTTCTATAGGTGTTTTTTTGAGAATGTACTCAATATCTTCAATGAATCCCATGTCGAGCATTTGGTCAGCTTCGTCAAGAACCACAATTTCAACATTTGAAAGGTCTAAAACGCCTCTGTCGATAAGGTCTTTTACTCTTCCCGGTGTTCCAACAATTACATTGCATCTTCCTTTGTTAAGGAGAGATATCTGTCTTCCTATAGGTACGCCACCATATATGGGATAGATTCCGATTTTTCTCCTCTTTCCTATGGAAGATAATTCACCGGAAACCTGAATTGCGAGTTCTCTTGTGGGGACCAGGATTAGTGCTTTGACGCCTTTTGGCCTGTTGAGTCTTTCTATTATAGGAATGCCGAAGGCTGCGGTTTTTCCTGTTCCTGTTTGTGCCTGGCCGACAATATCACAACCTTCCATGGCTACCGGGATTGCTTCTTTCTGTATGGGAGTAGGTTCTTTAAATCCCATATCTTTAAGTGAAGCTTGAATGTCTTTACTTAAGTTTTCGAATGAAAAAGCCATAAGTTGATCTCCTCTATATTGTGTGTTTATGATTTTTGTTTTGGGGTCAGTTTTTTCACAATTTCATAAAAATTGCCACGGTAGTGCCGCCGTTTCAGACACGCCGTGGCAATTGCATTCAGTTCAATTTTATTTTGTTATTCTCTTTCTACGTCGACAGCTTTCAGACCTTTGTCTGTTTCTGTAATGTTAAAAGTAACTCTTTCACCCTCTTCAAGGGTTTTGAAGCCCTCACCGGCTATACCTGTGTAGTGGACGAATACATCCTGTCCATTGTCGGCTGTAATGAAGCCGTATCCTTTCTTTGAGTCAAACCATTTAACTGTTCCTGTAAGCTTCTCCATGCGTCCTAACCTCTCTAAAACGTGTTGTGAAATTTAAAAAGCCCCGAAGGCAGAAACGGCATGCCTTCGGGGCTAAAGCTTTCAACTCCTTAAAGTTTCCGGCCTGAATTGAGCGTTCCGTAAACTGCCTTCTACATCGACTAAACTAATTTTATAATCCTATCTTTAAAAGTCAAGATGGTAAAAAATTTTTTGTAATTTTGGTATTGAATTTTCCAGAGTAAATGTTAAATTTTGGAAATCAAACAGGGGATAATAACTGATTATATGCGGAGGAAAGGAACATGGCGAAAGAAAAATTTGAAAGGACGAAACCCCATAAGAACGTGGGAACGATAGGACACGTAGACCACGGTAAGACGACACTCACAGCGGCCATAACCCACTGTCTTGCACTCAAAGAGATGGCACAAGAAGTATCATACGACAACATAGACAAAGCACCGGAAGAAAGAGAGAGGGGAATCACGATAGCGACGGCCCACGTAGAATACGAATCAGACAAATACCACTACGCCCACGTAGACTGC
>NZ_JALVIW010000056.1:0-32678 GCF_027028515.1 Desulfurobacterium sp.
CCACCAAAGAGAACAAACCATATGGCTGCTTTTCTGGCGTCGTTTCTTGCCTGATCTACCGTGCAGCCTTTTCCCGTGGCTAAGATGATGTATTCTGCAGTACTTGAAGACTCAACAAATTGTGCTTCTCTTGAGAGAGGTTCAACGGTGTTTGACATACGGCAGAGCTGTTTCCCTGTTGATGCACATGATGTTGATAGTAGCAAACCAACTAACAGCAAGGTTACTTTTTTCTTCATTGTGACCCCCCAAAATATTCAAATAGTTTGAAGTTCTCTTCTATTTCCTGGAGGAAGCACAAATTCTCTGGTATAGAATAAAAATTCCTCCTGAATTTTTTTCTTGTATTTTTTAATTCTTCCATAGTTATTTTTTGGGACCATCTTTTCATTTTGTTCTCCTACAGGAGGGCGGTTCAGAGTAAAGTTTAGACAGGCTGCCCACTATCCCGAAGTGGTAGGATGCACCTATAAAGAAGTTTATACCACCTTCTGTTTGGGCAGTTCCGGTGTACTGGATGCCCCATATGTCTGTGTATGTTGTGTCGGAAGATACATTGACAGGGTAGCCGATTTCTCCGTTTATTTCAAAGTTTGCGGAAATGTTGTAAACGACACCCACATGGGGTGTTGTTGTTACGGCGCCTATGGTCAGCTTATCGCCGCCTGTTCCGGTAAACTGGAGGTATCTATATGATAGGTCTATTCCGGGGGTAACTGCAAGTCCTGTTGTTCCAAGGTATATTCTTTTATAAATACCGAGGCCACCTTCAATATAACTGTCAGGCGATATTGTTGCACCTAAAGCAGGAATGGTGATGTCATCGCCGCCTGACCCGGCGCCGGCGAACAGTCTGAGCCACCATTCTGAGACTAATTTAGAGTTTCTAATGTAGCCAAGATCTGCATCAATGGTTACTCTCATTGTGCCCCAATTTCCGCCGCCATCTGCCGTGTAACCTGCTACCTCTGTTACAGTAAACGGTGTCATTCCTCCCTGAATTCCGAAAAGAATGCCGCTCCATGGATGCTCTCTCAGTAAATCATACTCTTCTGCCTTTCCTTTTATAATGTCGAATTTTGTCTTGTTCGTTGAATTAATTTCGCAGTTATAGGCCACTTCTCTTGCCTTACCGAATCCTTTATAAACTTTCTTACCGTTCTCAAATTCATATATGTCAAACGGTGCATCTATTCTTATGGCTTCTGCTACACCAATTTTAGCTTTAAATGTTTTATCTTCCACCTCTTCTGCCGGTGTGAATATTGCGAAGTTATCATCTTCTTTCAGTTTCATTCCGGTGTTTATTGCAGCGGCCTTGACTGTAGTAAAGAGTGTTTTGTTAAATAGGTCCCGGTAGAAGGTTTGATTGTATATTGGCGCCTTTAGAGGTTTGCTTTCAATTGTTGCACCTGAGTCTCCCCTGATCTCTTTGTAAAAGGTGAAATTTCCTTTATCGCCGTCGAATTTATATACGAGGAGGATTGGTTTAGCCTGTAAAGAGATCTTTGCGTTGTAGGGTGCTGTAAGTTTTTCAAGGCCTTGAGATATATTAAGAGAAAAGGCTCCTTCTATGGTCGGGATGTATGTTGCAAAGGCGAATCCTGAGTTCATTAGTTTTTCTGCTACTTCTGCAGTTAGGCCGAGTTCTTTAGCTTTTTGCGTTATGAAGGTTGCCTTCTCCTGTT
This sequence comes from Desulfurobacterium sp., assembly GCF_027028515.1. Lineage (NCBI taxonomy): Bacteria > Pseudomonadati > Aquificota > Aquificia > Desulfurobacteriales > Desulfurobacteriaceae > Desulfurobacterium > Desulfurobacterium sp. The sequence goes on from NZ_JALVIW010000056.1 coordinate 1,689, forward strand.
CGGGAAGTTCCCTGTATCTTTGATCTAACGTGATTTCCATCAGTTTTTTCATTATTGGTGCGATATTGCTGTTTAGGTACCTTTCAACTTTTGATATGTATTCGTTTAAACCAATTCCCTGTGGAATGGATGGTTGCGGAAGTTGAACATTTAGCGTGGCTTCGCCCGTTTTTGTCATTAAGATAACCTGATCTGGAAGGATGATAAGCCTATCGAATCGTTGTGTGATTACATATTTATAAAATGTCCTTGTTAGCTCTTCGATTTGAGCATCTGTTATGGGATAGGTATAGACCGTGTTCCCCGTCACGGATCTTATAATGCTTGTTATTACATTGGCGGCTCCCCTTTTAGTGTTGTCTATTACGGGCAGCCTGATAAACGTTTTTTGGAACTCGAGTTCACCAATGCTGACAGCGGTTTTTCTTTCGTATTTTTTCTGTGTTATGTCAGAAGTTAGGGTGCCGGTGTTTTCTACTGCGAATACGTTTCCTGTTAGGGCAAGATAAATAGTGAGTGTAAAGAGCGCTTTTTTCATTTTCCTACTCCTAATCGTTTTGTGTCAATGTTGTTCAGCAGGCTGTTTAAAGCGGCTTTTGTTAATTTTTCCAACTTTGACTTAAGTATGGAGTTCTCCGTTTCTTCGGTTGTGAAGAAAGGTTTTGTTTTTCCTTTTTTACTTGTAATAGGTTGACCGTTAGCATAAAAAGTAGCTATTACTTCTAATTCGTGTTTCGTGTATCCCTTTACCCTGGAAGAGTAGTCTTTGACCGTGATGGTTAACTTGTTTTCAGATTGGTTTTGAACGTTAAATCCACTATCTATCAGTGCTTTTTTTGCTATGTCTGTTACGAAAGGCATGTTTGCTTCTATAGCTACCGGGATGAATCCTTCAACCTTTTTAGGAAGTTCTATGGAGATATTTTTTACTTCCCCTCGGCCTATGTAGATTTTTTTTCTTACAGTTTTGTAACTCTTAGATTTAATAGTTATGAAATACTCTTTTTCCGGTTCAAGAAAGATAATTTCTCCGGGTGAGTATTCCTTTTTCCCTATGACTATTACCGCGCTGGCCGGCATGGTGTTAACGTTAAGTCTGCCAAAATTTAGAAGCCTGTCTATGTATTTTAGTTTTTTCATTGCAAAGTTAATGGTGTTTTTGTCATTTGCCGATTCTGCAAGAGATAGAAGAATAAAAGCTTGATTTTGTAATTTTCGTAATTCATCTTTTGAAAGGTGCAACATGTCCCTTTTTAGTGTAGAGCTTAAGTAGGCAATAGTCTTCTTTAATCCTTCTTCTGTTATTATGGCACACACTTTATAGCCTTCTTTCGTTCTTCCTAAGTCCTGAAATCTGAGTCCTTTAAGGATTGTTCTTGTTCCAATTACAGTTTGTGAGAAGTATTCGCGGGATATTTTGCCTTTGCTGAGACTTTTTTGTGCAATTTCAAGGGCACTGACGTTTGAAAATATGTCCTGTGATAGTCTTTTAACGGCAGTGCTTCTTGCGTCTTTTTGATCTTTTCCGTAGGCGCACTCTTTTAGAACGATTTTTCCCGATTTGTATTGAGGAACTGTTCCGATTTCTTTTTCGAGAGAGACTGGTTTTTCTTTGCTGATGGTTTCTGGTGTGTTTTCGGATGTTGATGGTTTTTCAGGTTGGAATTCGTTTTCAAGTTCTTCAAATGCCTTTTCTGATTTTGATTGTATTGCTTGAATTTCAGCGTCCTGAAGTGTTGTGGTCTGGGAAGCAGGTTGTGAAGAGGCGCAGGAGAACAAAATAACAGGAAAACCCAGTGTTGAAATTAGTATTTTTAGTTTCATTATCTCCTCCCCTAAGGTTTTTTTAATTCGACTATGCCTGCAAAAACGGTTCCAGAAAGTGAAAAGTAGATGCCTATGAGTTCGCCTTTAACAACTTCTGTCGTATTTTCTTTTGTAAATAGAGAGATCCATCTGGTGTTATTTAATCTTACAGTTACCCTTTCAGTATCTATCTCTACGCCTTTTAATTTTGCCATCTGTATTAGGGCGTTTTCTATAGCTTTTTTAATTTGAGCTTTTATGCCAGAGATATTTTCGCCTGCAGAACCGATGTATATGTATCCTTTACTTTTGAGACAGAAAGGATCTATTAGCCAGCAGAGTTTTCCGTCTATGGTGGGATAGGGTTTTTTCTTTATATTCGGTGTAATGACATACACGAAAAGGCATCCTTTTTTGTCGACAAACATTGAACGTACGAGAAAGTTAATCTCAGGATGGTCTGTTGCTTTGAAAGAGAAATCTTTTATTGAAAGTTTATACGTACCAACGGGCGTTCGGATACTTTTCCTGATTTCGGTTCCATTGTCAGAGATGCCGTATATTAGTGCAAGTTTTTCAACAGCGTCTCGGACAGCGTATAGGTATTCATCGAAAAAGTTACTGGATATATTTGAAATTCCAACTGCTCCGGTATAACCTTTTATCTCGTAGTTACAGAGCCATTTGGGTTTGCATTTTTGAAGGCTTGGACTTTTACAATCTTTGTAGTATTTAAAAGGTGGTGTCGGTTTTTTTAGTCCCGCAAAGGCAGCATATATTTCACCTGCTACAAATCTATCGTCTTTGTATTTGTAGGTTAGAAATGTGACTTTTTTGTTTTTTAATTTAACTGGTTTTCTAATTTTGAGTGATTTAATTGTAGCTTCACAGTTAACGTTAAGAGTTGTGCATAAACTTTGCAGAGCTCTTTTTTTAGCAAGTTGAAAAGCCTTTTTCTCTGTTACACATGGGTTTGAAAATCCAACAGAACCAGGGAAATGGGGCCTCCCCGGTTCGAAGAACCGGGGAGGCGTAACTTTAACTACTTTTTTATTGCCGCATCCGTATGATAGCAATGTTAGTCCTATTGTTATCAGGAGAGCCGCTTTTCGCATTAGTATCCTTTAATCTCTTTCTCAAGTTCCTGCTGAGCTTTATAGGCTTTAAATTCCTGGTATAGGATGTCTTCGTCTCTTGGTGACATCTCCATCTTTTGTGCCATCTCTTTAATCATATTCTTGACTACAGCTGGTTGGAGAGCTACTACAGAACATACAACATATCTACCATCATCGGCACGGAACGTTTTTGTGCTTATTGGTCTGCTTCCTCTTAAATATTGTTTTGCAACTTGTTTTGCGACCTCTTCAAAAGTGCTTCCCATGTACCTCTTTTTACCAGCAACAGTTCTGTTCTTGTACCTTTTAACCATTGTCATAACTTTTACTTCAAGGATTCTTGCGAGTTCACTTCTTGCGTCTGCAACAGCCTCTTCTCTTGCTATTTGGGCTTCTTCAAGATCATTGGCAAATACACACTTACACGCAGCTACACCACCTTTTATGTTTGCATACTTGTTGCAGAAATCATCCCAGGGTGTACTTACAACGGCTGTTGTTTTTAGTGCCGGTTTTTTACCACAACCGCCAACCATTACGGCCGCACCTATGAGTGTTGCTGTAAGAAGCTTTTTTACTCTCATTCTTTCCTCCCATGATGTTGTTAGAAATTTTATAGTTTTTATAGAACTTAATTCCATTATAAACTTTTTTTACATAGTTTCTTGTTTCTCTCATCGGTGCTCTTGTGGTTAGAACTCTATAAACTTCTTTTGGTGTCATTGCGTTTATTTTCTTTTCAGCAAGGTATAGCTTGGTTGTTCCTGTAAATGCCCTTGCGACACCACCAGGGCCTCCGTTGTAGGCGGCAATTGTGCAGAGTAATCTGCTTTCGGGGTTTTTGATGTCGGAGAAGTATTTATAATACAAGAGATAAAGTAACCCGTTCCTATGTTTATGTTATTTTTCTTATTGAAGAGGTATGATGGTGTTAAAATCATTGGCTTACCAAATAGATTTTTCGTTACGTCTCTTCCGGCAGTTTGTGGAACAATCTGCATGAGTCCGTACGCTGGAATATATGAAACAGCCATGGGATTAAAACTGCTTTTGATGTGTATTATTGCGAGAGCCAGCGGGTATTCCACGTTGTATTTTTGAGATATAGAAACAACAAGAAGCTTGTATTCCCTGGCCTTAAGGTATAGCTTATTCTTCGGAAACTTAAATGTGAGTGTGTATTTTGTTCCGCCTTTGTCTTTTAATTTAATTATCTTTGCCGTTTTTAGTATTTTTTCGGCTTCTTTTTCAGCCTCTTTTTTGGTTATTTCTGTTTTTCCTGTCAGGATGTCGCCTATTATGGATTCACTGTTTGGTGGGCGGCTTATTACTGTAGCTCCAGCGGCTATCAGTTTCAGCCTCTTGTCGGTGTTTGTAATTACCGGATTTCTTTTAAACGCATCTTTTGTTTTTTCGATTATTAATTCTGTTAGATTGTTTAGGAGCTCTTTTTGTAATTTTGTGGCCGAAGTACTTCTATTTTCACCGTTGTGTTATTAAAGTCAACAATTTTACGGGCTTTATAGTTGTTGCTATATTTTACAAATACTTTTTGTGATAGCACTATAGGGTTTTTCCACTTTTTCTCAATATTTTTCTTGTAATTTTCGAATTCTTCTTCCATTATCTTTTTGTAAGCTTCAAGTTCTTCATCAACTTTTTTTGTATTTGTAAAATTCCGAGTTGTAACTTTTAAACTCATTGTATGTGTTTTGATAATATGTATTGAAATTTTCCGCTTTTATATTTTGAGAGATAAATAATCCCCCGATAACGATAGAAATTAGAATACCCCTTTCCAACTTTTCCTTCCGCAAGATTTCTATATAACCCTACTATTTAGGGATTCTTTACAGAAGGTGTGTTTATAAAATTTGCCTCTTGTCTTCGCCGGATTTTTATCCTCTGACTCTAATCTTTCCGGTTCCCTTTTCCGTTATTTTGCCTATTTCGTAGCAACTTAAGTTTTTCAACTTGCATTTTTCTTCAAAGATGCCTTTTTTATTTTCTGGAACAGATATGAGCAGTCCACCGGATGTTTGGGGATCAAACAGTAAAAGCTGTAGCTCTTCTTTGATATTACTATTAAATGTTACATTGTTTCCAACGTAATCTATGTTTTCGTAGGTTGCTGCCGGGAACAGTCCCATTTCAGCAAATTCTATTGATTGAGGAAGAAAATCAAAAGCGTTTATATTTATGATTGCGTTTACTTTTGAGTATTTCACCATTTCGTATAGATGACCTAAAAGTCCAAATCCTGTTATGTCTGTACAGGCGTTGACACCTATCTCTTTCATAACTTCTGCGGTGTCTTTGTTGAGTGTTATCATGACTTTAGATGCTTCTTCTATAGTTGTTTCGTCAGCCATGTCAGCTTTTATAGCCGTTGTTATAACTCCTATTCCTAAGGGTTTTGTGTAGTAAAGAATATCACCGGGCTTTGCCGTAGAATTTCTAACAATTTTTTCAGGATGAACTATGCCTGTTGCGGCAAGTCCGTATTTTGTTTCAAGATCGTCAACGGTGTGACCGCCGATGAGAGAAACGCCAGCCTCTTTTAGTTTATCAGCGCCACCCTGAAGGATTTTAGGCAAGTAAGATTCAGGGACGTTGCATGAGGCGAACATCACCAGATTTATTGCGGTAATAGGCGTGCCTCCCATGGCGTATATATCTGATAGGGCATTTGCAACGGCTATCTGACCGTATATGTACGGGTCATCAACGACAGGTGTTATGAAGTCAGCAGTTTGAATCAACGCAGTGGTCTCGTTTAACAAATAGACACCTGCATCCTCTGCTGTTTCAAGTCCTATCAGTACGTTTTTATCCCTATATAAGCTGAGATTTTTTAGAACCTTTTCAAGCCCGACCGGGCTTAGCTTTGCACCTCAGCCAGAAGCTCTTACTGTTGTTGTCAGCTTAAACTTGTCTGCCATTTTTGCTCCGCCAGTCAGTTTTTATTTGCCATTGTATATTTTACTCCCTGTGGTAAGGTGTTCCTTTTATGATCTGGAATCCCCGGTATATCTGCTCAAGCAGGACAATTCTTGCGATGTCGTGCTGGAGAGTTAGTTTTGATAGGGATAGCAACATATTAGAGTCTTTTTTGACATTTTCTGAGAGGCCGTCGGCACCTCCGATTACAAAAGAGATGTGCCGATGTTTTTGTAACAGTTTTGCAAACTCTTTTGAGGTTAGCTCCTTTCCCCTTTCGTCAAGGGCGATGATAAAACCTTTTGTTTTTGAAAGCAACAGTTCCCCTTCGTCTTCTTTTGTTCTATGTTTCTTGACTTTCACAATTTCGATGTCTGTCAGTTTTTTTAGTCTATTGATATAGTATTCTTGAGCTTCTTTTAAATGGGGTGCTATCTTTCCAACGGCAATAACTTTTATCATTTTAAAAGCTCTACCGGTTCTATGCGTGGTGCGTCTATCCAGAGGTTTTCAAGTCCATATAGTTCTCTTGTTTCCGGGCGGAATATGTGGATTATTATGTCGCCATAGTCTATGAGTATCCAGTTACCAAGATCGTAACCTTCTACACTTATGGGAAGAGTTTCTTTTTCTTTTAATCTTTTTGTTATTTCATCTGCGATGGTTCTTCCGTGTATGTCAGAAGATGATGAGACGATGAGAAAGAAATCGGCAAGGGCGCTTAATTCTCTAAGGTCAAATATTACAGGCTCTTCAGCTTTTTTGTCAGAAGCTGCTTGAAGAGCTGTTTTAAGTTTTTCAATTGTATCCAAGTTCACCTCCAGAAAGTTTTTAATTTCCTTTTATTATAACAGGTTGTATTGGTGAGAAAATGCCGCCTTTTAAGGCGGCATACTGCATTTACTTTTTCTTTTTGATGTATTCGTTGAAAGTTTTAACGGCACACAAATTACCGCACATACTGCATGTTTCTTCATCTTTCTTTGGAGCCCTTCTGTTTCTGTATTCTCTTGCCTTTTCGGGGTCAAGTGCAAGTTCAAACTGTCTTTCCCAGTCAAGGGCATCTCTGGCTTTTGCCATTTCTATATCCCATTCCATTGCACCAGGTACGCCTTTAACAATATCTGCGGCATGTCCTGCAATTTTTGATGCTATAAGCCCTTCTTTAACATCATTAACATCAGGTAGTGCTAAGTGTTCAGCCGGCGTTACATAACAAAGGAAGTCAGCTCCTGCTTTTGCGGCTATTGCACCTCCGATTGCTGCCGTTATGTGGTCGTATCCCGGTGCTATGTCTGTTACGATAGGGCCCAATACGTAGAACGGTGCACCATGGCATAGCCTTTTTTGAAGTATGATGTTTGTCTCTATCTGGTTGAGCGGCACGTGTCCCGGTCCTTCTACCATCACCTGTACGTCTGCTTCTCTTGCTCTATCAACTAATTCACCTAAAGTTATCAGTTCTTCTATTTGACACCTGTCTGTTGCGTCTGCGAGACACCCTGGCCGCATGCCGTCGCCCAAGGAAAGTGTTACATCGTACTTTTTGGCTATTTCAAGGAGCCGGTCGTAGTGTTCAAACAGTGGATTTTCTTTTTCGTTGTAAACCATCCATTCGGCAATAAGTGCACCGCCCCTTGAAACGATGTTCATCAGTCTACCTTCTTTTTTGAGCCGCTCTAATGAAGATAGTGTCACGCCGCAGTGAACGGTAATAAAGTCAACGCCGTCTTTGCAGTGTCTCTCTATAACGTTAAAGAGTTCGTCAACGGTCATTTTCCCCATAAAGCCATGCTTTTCTATTGCTTCAACAACCGCCTGGTATATGGGGACGGTTCCAACCATTACGGGTGAGTGCTCTACAATAATTTTTCTTGTCTTTTCTATCCGGGTTCCTGTTGAGAGGTCCATTACGGCGTCGGTGCCATACTTTATTGAAACTTCTAATTTCTTCAGCTCAAGTTCTATATCTTCAACGTCGGCGGAGGTTCCTAAGTTAACGTTGACTTTTGTTTTTAGCCCTTTTCCTATACCTTTCGGCGTAAAGTTATCCCTGCTTCTGTGATAGATGTTTGCAGGAATAACAATGGTTCCATCAATTAAACCGTTGACTATATATTCAGTGTCTCTTTTTTCTTCTTCTGCGACCTTTTTTACTTCTGCGGGAATTTCTCCCCTTTTGACAAGTTCAACAAGGGTAGCCATTACGCCTCCAGTTAAGATTTAAGCTTTTGAGCTATTTCCATTGCTATCTTTTTCCCGGACATGAGCATGCCTCCAAAAACAGGTCCCATTCTGTGGGAACCGCAGGTGGCATTTGCTGCCATACCGCTGACGTAGATGCCGGGATAGACTTCTCTGCTGTTTTTAACGGTGTCTTCTTCACCTACAGAAGCCCAGAGCGGTTTTTCACCAACTACACATCCTGTTTCTGTGTCAAGTTTTATGCCGGCCTTTTTCTGGAGTGTTGAAACTATTGTTGCGTCGTGTCCTGTGGCGTCTATGACGTAATTTGATGTAACAACTAATGGATCAACCATCAGCCCTGTTATGTCAACGGTGCTCCAGTTTATAACGAGGCCGCAAACTTTATATTGACCGTTTACTTTTTTGAGCACAACATCTTCAGCTGTTACACCATTGAATATTTTTGCTCCAGCTTTAACTGCTTTTGATGCTATTGTTGTTACTGCTTCAACGGCGTCTGCAGTGTAGTATCCTTCTTCGTATTTTCTGTATGAAACGCTGAATTCGTCAAGTATTTCTCTTCCCATTTCCTGGACAACTATTTCGTTGAAGAACATAGCGCCAGCCCACATTCCGCCGCCGATGGAGAGTTTCCTTTCAAAAAGAGACACTCTGAGTCCTTCTTTTGCAAGGTAGTATGCGGCCACAAGGCCTGAAGGTCCGCCGCCTACAATTGCAACGTCAACTTCAAGGTTCGAGAGAAGTTTCTCAGTGAATCTCTCGATGATTGCTTTTGAGATTTTTATCTCGCTGAGGTTCTCCATGCTGTTCCTCCCGGTATTAAATTTGCCTTAAAATAAAAAAGCCGCTAACTTTTAGAAGTTAGCGGCTAAAATCCTAACGCAGAGTAGGAATTTTAGCCGCTCCCTACGCCGGCATTACCCGGATCAGGTTCAAAGGGTTGTCCGGTTTCCCGGACTCTCAGGGACTAAGTCCCACCCCTGCGGCTTCAATTCTTAAATTTATCAAAGTTTTTTAACTTTTCAATCTCACGTACAGGAAGGAATTTCTATAAGTCCTAAATTTCCATCCTTTCTTTTATAAAGAACGGCCGCTTTTTTTGTAGAAGCATCGCAGAATACAACAAATTCTCTGTTAGAGCTGAGAAGTTTAACAGCAGCGTCTTCAACGGTTATCGGCTTGTAAAGTTCTGGTTCTACTTCAATAATCCTTATGGGTTTTTCTACAGTCTCTTCTTCTATGAGAGAAAACTCTTTTACGCCTTCTTTGTTGTTTCTCCTTGATCTTTGTACTTTCTCTTTTAATCTTCTAAGTTGCTTTTCGGCGGCATCAACGACTTCATCTATAGATGTATAGAGGTCGTCCGTTTCTTTCTTAATTCTGATTGTATGATCGAAAATGTTGTATATTACTATTTCAACGGAAGCTCTGTATTTTTCCTTTGAAACGATTACATCGGCGAATACTTCTTCTTTTCCACCTCCAAGATATTTTTCGAGACGGCTGAATTTTTCCTCAATAATGGACTTTAGAGCGTCTGTGAGTTCCAGGTCTTTTCCGATGAGGTTTAGCTTGAGAGTCGCCATCATACCCCGTCCTCCTTTTTCTTTGGTCTTATATTTTAAAGTAACGCCAAAACCAAAAATTGAGAAGAGAGGTATTGTGAAAAAAGTTTTTCTCCTGTTTTCCGGTGGTCTTGATAGCATCATTGCCGCAAGATTGCTGAAACTTAGAGGATTTGATGTTGAGGCTGTTCACTTCAAAACGCCCTTTTTTGGAAAGGAAGAGAGTGAATTAAAAGGGCTTGCCGATAGAATAGGTGTTGAACTTAAGGTTTTTGACATTACAGATGAGTTTTTGCCCATTTTGAAGAATCCGCCTCACGGCTACGGAAAGAACGCCAATCCCTGTATTGATTGTAAGGCTTTAATGCTCAGGAAATTAAAAGAGGCTGCCGGCGGTGGAATAATTGCAACAGGCGAAGTTGTAGGTCAGCGTCCAATGTCACAAAGAGCTCAGGCTCTGCGGCTTATAGAAAAAATAGCGGGTCTTGAAGAACGAATTCTGAGGCCTCTTTCTGGAAAGCTTTTACCACCTACAGTTTATGAAAAAGAGGGATTTATAAAGAGAGATTGGCTTTTAGATATTCAAGGACGTTCAAGGAAAAGGTATCCCGAGATTGTAAGGTTTCTCGGGATAGATGCTGATTTACCTACACCTGCAGGTGGATGTCTTTTAACTCAACCTGCTTTTGCAAAAAAGGTAAAAGATTTGATTAAACACGACCAGTTGACGAAAAGAGATATTGCCCTTTTAAAAATAGGCAGACATTTTAGACTTTCGGATGGTAAGCTTGTTGTTGGAAGAAACAGAGAGGAAAATCTTTTTCTTAAAAATTTTGTGAAAGGTGGGGATATTCTGTTTTACTCGGTTGACATTCCAGGTCCTGCTGCTATTTTAAGACACTCTTTTTCACCTGAAGATGTTGAACTTGCTTCAAGAATAGTAGCAGGATATTCCGACGGTAAAAACAGAGATGCTGTTCTTGTTGCGGTTGAAAGGGATGGAAAAAGGGAAGAAATTAAAATAAAGCCCCTGCTAAATTTTGATTCTTACAGGGTGACTTGATACGGGGAGGTGAGGATGCCGCTTTTTGAAAAGGTTTTATACTCTACGGACTTTTCTCCTCTTGCAGAGTATGCATTTCATTATGTTAAGAGGCTCAAAAGTGCAGGAATGAGAGAAGTTGTAATCGTTCACGTCGTTAACGAGCTTTCCGTTGAGCTTCCCGAAGGATTGGACGTTATGCAGGAAAGGGAAGCCATGGATGTTCTTTCCAGGGCAGATAGGGAGTATCTTTTAAATGTTATTGAGAGAGCCGAAGCTTTAGAAAAGGAACTTAAAAATAAGGGAATTTCTGTTAAACTAAAAATAGTAGCGGCTTCTAATACTGCGGGACAGATAGTGAAGGTGGCAGAAGAGGAGAATGTGAACGTGATTGTTATTGGTGCTCATGGTAAAGGACTTTTAACACAGCTTATTCTTGGTAGCGTTTCTCATGATGTAGTTAGAAAAGCGAAGTGTCCTGTACTGCTTGTTAAAAAGAGGGATTAATTGATAAATCTTTTTATCAGGCGAGGGGGAGGTAAAGATGTCAGTATTCGGGAAAGTTCTTTATGCAACCGATTTTTCGCCACTTGCAGAGTATGCCTTAAAATTTGTGAAGAAACTTAAAAGTGCCGGAACAGAAGAGGTAGTGATAGTTCATGTTGTTGATTCGAGAACGACGGCACTTCCTGACGGTGCGGATCTGATAGAGAGAAAGACAGAACTTGCGCTTGAACTTCCTGAAAGTGAAGCAAAGCACCTTTACGAATTGATAGAAAGAACGAGAGCCATAGAGAGAGATCTGAAGAAAGAGGGATTTAAGACAAGACTTTGTTTGAAAGCTGCACCGGATGTTTCAAAAACTGTTCTTGAAATTGCAGAGAAAGAGAAAGTGGATGTTATTATTCTTGGTGCTCACGGTAAGAGTCTTTTAGCTCAGCTTATTTTAGGAAGTGTTTCACTTGAAATAGTTAGAAAAGCAAAGTGTCCTGTTCTTCTTGTAAAAAAGAGAGATTAAGTTAGCTTTTCCTCTTCCTGAAAATTTGAGATAATGTATTGTTAGAATTTATTTTTAAGGGAAGAGGATGAAAAGGACGCTCGTTACCGGGGGAGCAGGATTTATCGGTTCTCATCTTGTAGAGGCTTTAGTTAAAGAAGGCAGAGAAGTTTTAGTTTTTGACGACTTTTCTACTGGAAAAATTGAAAATATTCCAGACAGCAAGCTTGTTCACGTTGTTAAAGGAGATATTTCTGATAGATTTCAGGTAGAAAACTTGTTTAAAAAATACCGATTTGATACGGTTTTTCACCTGGCAGCCATTGCATCTGTTGTAAAAAGTGTTGAGAATCCGGAAGAGACTCACAAAACAAATTTTGACGGGACGCTGTATCTTCTACAGGAATCTGTTAAGTACGGTGTTATAAGGTTTATTTTTGCTTCTTCAGCTGCCGTTTACGGAGATCTTCCGGGACTTCCCAAAAAAGAGACAGATCCGGTTAAACCTTTAACGCCTTATGCCGTTGACAAGTACGCTTCTGAAAGATATGTAATTAACGCTTATGAGCTTTACGGACTTAAAACTACCGCTTTAAGGTTTTTCAACGTATTTGGTCCCCGTCAGGATCCTTCATCGCCCTACTCTGGAGTAATATCGATTTTTGTTGATAGAGTTATAAGGAACCTGAAAGGTGAGAAAGTTGCGATAACGGTATTCGGTGATGGGAAGCAGACGAGAGACTTTATATTTGTCAAGGACGTTGTAAAGGCGCTTCTCCTTGTTGAAAGGTGCCATGAAGCTGTGGGAAGAGTCTTTAATGTGGGTACGGGGAAAGCCACCTCTTTACTTGACCTTCTTGATTATTTAGCAAAGATTGCCGGGAAACTTCCGCCGATTCACTTTGAGCCGCCGCGGAAGGGTGATATAAAACACTCCCTTGCTGATATATCGGAGTTGAAAAAGCTTGGCTTTTCACCCTCGTTTACCGCTCAGGAAGGGTTGAAACTGCTTTTTGAGTGGGAGATGGAAAAGTAGCTTATGGGGAATGAGTACAGCTGGAACGCGGACGATTACGCTAAAAATTCACCTTTCCAGAAGAAATGGGCGCGGGAGCTTATAAAGAAGCTTTCTCTGAAGGGAAATGAGTGGATACTTGATATCGGTTGCGGAGACGGAAAAGTGACTTTTGAAATTGCACAGCATGTTCCTGATGGATGTGCCGTCGGGATAGACAGTTCGGAGGAGATGGTAAAGCTTGCTTCTAAAATGTTTCCGCCTTCGAAATATCCCAATCTTTCTTTTAAGCTTTTAGACGTTCGGGAAATGGATTTCTTTGAAGAATTTGACGTTATCTTTTCAAATGCGGCACTTCACTGGGTTATAGACCACAAACCTGTTTTAAGGAGAATGTTTAGAGCTTTAAAACCTGGTGGTAGGGCAGTTGTCCAGATGGGAGGGAAGGGAAATGCTGCCGGTGTTGTGGAAGTATTGAACAAAATAATGACTGAAAATCCGTGGAAAGAATACTTTCTTGACTTTTCTTTCCCTTACGGTTTCTATTCACTGGAAAGATATAAGCCATGGCTTATAGATGCAGGTTTTAAAGTTCAGTACATTGAGCTGAAACCTAAAATGATGATTTATGAAAGTGTTGAAAAATTTAAGGGCTGGATAAGAACAACGTGGCTTCCTTATATCAATAGAGTTCCTGAGAAGTTAAGAAATAGTTTTATTGATCTGGTTGTTGAGAGATACCTTGATAAACATCCTATAGACGGTAACGGCAGGATTAAGGTTTCAATGCAGCGTTTGGAGTTTGTGGCGGTGAGATAAGGTTTTAAACCGCGGGAGAGTTTAATGTGCTCGTTAGACTCTCAATAGAGGTCTTGTAACCCAAGAAATAGCAGATTTTCTATTTTCCAATGCAAAACGTTGAAAATATGATATCCAGCATGTCTTCAACGCCTTTTTTGCCGACGATTTCGCCGAGGGCATCGAGGGCTTCGTCAAGGTCAAGGGCTAAAAATTCCGGTGATTCCACACCTGATTCTATACTTACTTTCATGTTTTGAAGGTTTTTGAGTGCTTTTTCAAGTAAATTTTTATGTCTTTCGCTTGTTATCATTGTTTCGGCTTCTTTAAAGAGTGTTTCAGGTTCAAGAAGGAGCTTTTTCATTATTGTTTCGGAAAGGTTTTCTATGCCTTCGCCTGTTTTTGCACTTATTTCAATGCAAGTTTGTTTAAAGTCTTTGCAGGTAACCCTTAGTCCCTTATCTTTTTTGTTTATCACGACTATGAGGTTAGGGTTGTTTTTTAAGATGTCGTATATCTTTCTGTCTTCTTCGGTAAATCCGATAGAGCCGTCAATGACAAAGAGTATAACGTCTGCTGTTTTCAGTTTTTCCATTGTTCGGCTTATGCCTATCTTTTCAACAGTATCTCTTGCTTCTCTGATGCCGGCGGTATCTATAAGGCGAACGGGAATGCCTTTCAGCGTTACTGTTTCCTCTATCACATCCCTTGTCGTTCCGGGAATGTCCGTGACGATTGCTCTTTCTTCCTTTAGAAGGGCGTTAAGGAGGGAAGATTTGCCGACGTTTGGCCTTCCTGCTATCGCTATTTTTATGCCTTCACGAATAATTCTGCCGTCGTCGTATGTCTCAAGGAGCTTTTCTATGTCTCTGGCTGCTTTTTCAACCTCTTCTTTTACCCTGCCCGTTTCGATGATTTCAATTTCTTCTTCCGGAAAGTCAACGGCTGCTTCTATGAATGCTTTTAAGTGAAAGAGCCTGTCTCTTATGGATTCTATCTTGCTGCTCAGGTTTCCTTTAAGGTGGTTTACGGCAACTTTCAGTGATAATTCACTTTCAGCGTTGATTATTTCGTTTATCGCTTCCGCCTGGACAAGGTCAATCCTGCCGTTTATGAAGGCTCTCTTGGTGAATTCGCCAGGTTCTGCAAGGCGTGCGCCTTCCGACAGAACTCTTTTGAGGATTTTTCTAACCACATAAATTCCGCCGTGGGAGTGGATTTCCACCACGTCTTCGCCGGTGAACGTTTTTGGCCCTTTCATGTAAACGGCAAGAACTTCGTCTATCTCATCATTGTTTTCGTCAACGATAATGCCGTAGGTCATCTTTCTATCTTCAAAGGTTTCTTTTGGTTTTCCGCTCTTTGTTCTGAATACCTTTTTAAGAATTTCAAGGGCTCTTTCCCCCGAAATTCTCACGATTCCAATGGCACCTTTTGATAATGGCGTGCTTATTGCCGCTATCGTGTCTTCGCACAGGTAGTCTTTCATACTCTTATCCCTTTCTCTTCAAGGATTCTGGCAACTTCGGGATTTTCCTTTGCTAAAGGTTTTATGAACTCTATGAATTCCTGTTCGTTCATCCGTTTTATTCCTAACTTCTCAGCCTTTGCAAGTTTTGATCCGGGGTTTTTACCTACGACCACGAAAGAAGTTTTTCTCGTTACGGAGTTTGTTGGATTTCCGCCTAAAAGTTCTATGATTTTTTGTGCCTCTTTTCTCTTAAAGTGCTCAAGCTCGCCGGTGAATACGACGTTCTGTCCTGCTAAAGGTTTTGGAAGTTCTCTCTCCTCTTCCTCTTCCGCTGTTCTCTCAAAAGTGAAGCCAACATTTTTGAGCTTCTCTATCATTTCGATGTTTTTCTCTGCTTTAAAGAAATTTTTAATGCTTGTTGCGGTAATTGGTCCTATTCCGGGAATGGAAGCAAGTTTTTCAAAAGGCGCATTCATCAGTTCGTCAAGATTTTTGAACCGCTTTGCAAGGAGCATTGCCGTTTTTTCGCCAACATGTCTGATTCCAAGAGCTGTAAGTTTTTTGTAAAACTCTGCACTTTTTGACTTTTCTATCTGGGAAAGGAGATTGTCTGTCTTTTTCTCGCCCCAGCCGGGAAGTCTGATAAGCTGGCTTCTGTCAAGGGTATAGAGGTCTGCGATGTTTTTAACAAAGCCTTTTCTGGTAAGCAGGTTTGCGGTTGACTCACCAAGTCCTTTGATGTCAAGCACCTTTCCCCAGTATATAAGGTGTTCTTTCAGTTGAGCCGGACAGTTGATGTTCGGGCATCTTGGAACGGCTTCGTCAAGTTCGTGAACGATTGGTGAGCCGCACTCAGGGCATGTTTTAGGTACTTCTATCGGTTTTTCTTCTCCTGTTCTTCTCTCTTTTACAGGAGCAACGATGTAGGGGATTGTTTCGCCGGCACGTTCAACGATAACGTAGTCGCCGATTCTGATGTCTTTTCTCTTTATCTCGTCAGGGTTAAAGAGAGATGCCCTTGATACAACAACACCGCCAACCTCAACAGGTTCAAGGACTGCAACAGGTGTAAGAGCTCCTGTCCTTCCCACCTGCCATACGACGTCTTTTAGTTTTGTTACTGCCTGTTTTGCCGGGAATTTGTATGCAACTGCCCAACGTGGATGGTGGAGTGTTTCGCCAAGTTTCTCCCAGGCGCAGGTGTCGTTTATCTTAACGACCATTCCGTCTGCTTCAAAGTCCCAGGATTCTCTTTCTTCCTGACACTTCATTATATAGTCTATAACTTCGTCTATTCCTTTGCATAGCTTGTTTAACGGTGAGACTTTAAATCCGCAGTCCTTAAGGATTTCAAGGGCTTCCCACTGGGTTTTAATGTCTCTGCAAAGTTTTTTCGGTTCGCTGTAGAGGATGAAATAGGTGTAGCAGTCAAGTTTTCTCTTCGCAACTTCGCCCGGATCTTTCAGTCTCATCGTTCCGGCTGCCGCGTTTCTCGGGTTTGCAAAGAGTGTAAGTCCCTGCTTTTCCCTTTCTCTATTAAGTTCTATGAAAACGCTCCTTGGCATTATGATTTCGCCACGGAGGGAAACCTTTTTTATGCCGTGTTTTGAAAAGGGTGCTTTTAAAGGAATGGATTTTATGGTTTTAACGTTCATTGTTACGTCTTCGCCGACAAGTCCGTCGCCTCTCGTTACACCTCTTACGAAGATGTCGTTTTCGTAAACAAGCTCTATGCTCGCACCGTCAAATTTTGGTTCAACGACGTACTCTAACGTCTCTACGCCGAGAGCGGTTCTTACCTTTCTGTCCCATTCCTTTAAATCTTCTGCTGAGTAAGTATTTTCGAGGGAGGTCATCTCGGCCAGATGTTTAACCTTTTTAAATTCGCCGGTGAATGCCGGTGAGATTCGCTGTGTTGGTGAATCTGGCGTAACGAGTTCAGGAAAATGCCTTTCTATTCCTTCAAGTGCGTGGAATAGGCGGTCGTACTGGTAGTCTGAAATAACTGGATTTGCTTCAACATAATATTTATAATCGTGATACCTTATAACTTTTCTTAAATCTTCCGCTATCTTTTTTGCTTCTTCTTTTGATAGCTTTTTGATGAAGTCTTTTTTCTCTATTTCTTTTAGAAGTTTATCTGTTAATGACTGAAGGGCTTCTTCGTCTTTTACCGTATATCGCATGGTTTACCTCCGCTAAAACCTTATAATACAAAATATAATATCCTCTTTTGGTAAGATTTGAAAGTATAGAACAGATTGCGGGAGATTGCCATGAAGTATGGTGTAATCGGTGTTGGTGGTGTTGGCGGCTTTTACGGAGGTATGCTTGCAAACGGCGGAAAAGAGATTGTTTTTATCGGTAAGTCCCACCATGTGAAGGTTTTTAAAAGCAAAGGTTTAACGGTTGAAAGTTTTAAGCACGGTAAGTTTACCGTTAGAGAGTCTGATAGGGTTGTTTTTTTTGATTCGTTCGATGCTTTAAAAGATGTTGATGTTGTTCTTCTCTGCGTTAAGTCCTACGATACGGAAGAGATTGCCAGAAAGCTCTCTGAGATAGATGGAAAGTTTGCCATTGTTTCTGTTCAAAACGGTATAGAGAATGAGGAGATTCTGGCAAAATATCTTGGCAGTGATAGAGTTATTGGTGCTACGGCCTTTATCGGTGCTTACGTTAAAGAACCGGGCGTTGTTGTTCATGAAGCTGCCGGACTTCTTGAGATTGGAGAAGTTGTAACTACAACTGTTACTGATAGAATCAGGCGTATTGCAGAGGATATGGCAGAAACGGGGATAGAGATCAGGATTTCGCGAGATATCAACTATACTCTCTGGAAAAAGCTCATGTGGAACGTTGCTTTCAATCCTTATTCTGTCGTTACGAGAGCAACTGTTGGTAAAATGCTTGAACATCCTGAAACGCTTAAAGTGTTAGAGCGTTTGATGGAAGAGTGCATAGAAGTGGCAAAGGCTTGGGGTGTTGAGCTTAAAAAAGAAACTATGGAGAAGTACTTAAATTCGTCGCCGGACCTTATGGCTTATAAAACATCCATGCTTCTTGATTTTGAAAGGGGAAAACTGCTTGAGATTGAAGGGATAACAGGGGCTCTCATAAGGAAAGCAAAGAGGAAAGGAATAGATGTTCCCTGCAACCACTGTGTTTACGCTACGGTTTTACTTCTTGACGAGAAGAGAAAAAAATAATTTTTTTATGCTAAAATTTTCAAAACTTTTTGCGAGGAAGGAGATTGAAGGGAGATAAGTTTCAGATAATTGTTATCGAGAGTGAGTTAGGGGAGATAAAAACCTATCATCTCTCGAGGAAAAAGATTAAAGCATTGGCTGCATTTTTGCTTGTGCTTTTTACTTTCGTTACATATACAGCATTTCATTCTACCGTTTCTTTAAAAAGGGTAGCTTCCGAGAATAGGGAGTTGAAGGGACAGGTTGCAGAGCTTTCTTCAACTAAGAAGAGACTTTCATTAGAAGTTGCGAAGCTAAAAGAAGAAAGAGATAAAACTGTTAAGGAGCTTGCAAAAAGGATAAAAATAATAGATTCTATAATGAAAACGGCAGGATTGAAAACACCGGTTTCTCTTCCCTCATCTTCAGAAAGTGGGGAAGGTGGTATTTACATACCGCTTGAAAACATGAGTCCTGAAGAGCTTTCAGATTCCATTTCTGTTATAGATTCTCTTATATCTGATTTCAGGAAATATCCATTTGGGATTCCCGCTTACGGAAGACTCACTTCAAAGTTTGGCATTAGAAGGGATCCTTTTACACATCTGCTTGCCTTTCATCCGGGCATTGACATAGCAAATAAGCCGGGAACTCCTGTAAGGGTTACTGCTGACGGTAAGGTTATAAGAGCTGGATGGTGGGCTGGCTGGGGAAAGGTAGTTTTAGTTAAACATCCATCCGGTTATATAACGATATATGCTCACCTGAGGAAAATATTTGTTAAACCGGGACAGAAAGTTAAGCTTGGTCAGGTTATAGGTGAAATGGGAGATACGGGCAGAAGCACAGGGCCCCATCTTCACTACGGAATCGAGATAAACGATAGGTGGGTTAATCCTATGAAATTTCTGGAGGTTTCCAATGTTTGGAAAAAACGATAAAAAAGGGAAGAAGCCTGTAAAGTCTTATGCAAGTTCAGAGATAAAGAGCATTCTTTCAAAAGAGCTTAAAATTTCCGGTAACATAAAGTCTGAAGGTAAGGTAAGGATTGACGGTGAGATAGAGGGTGACATAGAAGGGGATTACGTTATCCTTAGCTCTTCCGCAGTTGTGAAGGGAAATGTTCGTGCCGATGTTCTGATTCTTCAGGGAACGGTAAAAGGAAACATCCATGCAGACTCTTTAGAGTTGAAATCGACGGCATCTGTGACCGGAGAAATTTCCGTTAAAAATCTTACTGTTGAGGCTGGTGCAAGCGTTTCTGGAAAGGTGAGTTCAGGTAGCTTTTACAAGGAAACAGCCTCCTTTCAAGCGCCTAAAATAATTGAAGATAAAGGTGCAAAAGTATAGTTCCCCACTTTGTTGATAAGAACGGGCGTTGTTTCCATATATTCTATGAGCCCTTTTCTGTTTATTTTTCCTTTTACAAAGAAGGCTCTGCCGCCTTTTGATAGTCCGTAAGGTTTTATGTTTCTTATTCTTATGTAGCCGAGACCTTTAATTGAAAAGTAACCGGTTGTGTAGTCTGGGTCGTCAGATATGCACAGTTCAGCGATGACGTCAGGATGGCTTAGTACTTTTGTTGAAAGGACGACAGCGTCTTTCATGTTCGGGGTGAACCTTTCACCTACCAGATTTTTTAGGTTCTCTTCTGCTTCCGGCGTAATGTCCATGTAGGAGGCTCTTATCCCTCTGAACTTGTCGGGTTCAAGCCTTATTCCGGTCTGGCAGTCAACAATCATGGCGCCTCTCATTACCGTGCCGGCGGGTGAAGCCCCGCTTATTAAGGCTCTGTATATTGAGAGTCCAATATTGCTATCAATTTTTGCCTTTTTAAACAGTTCTGTCAGAATCTCTTTTATCGTGTAATTTTCCCTGTCAGCGATTTCGTAGATATCTAAAAGTTTTAAGTAAATCGGGGATTTTTCAAGGAGTTCTATCTTAAGATGGATAGAATCAGGTTTCCCTTTAGGATGATAGAGAGCTCTTTCGGTTAACTCTTTTACAACTTTTGAGATTTCATTCTCCGGCACGATTCTCTCTGCGCCGGAGATATGCTCCCTTTCACTTGAAGCTCTCATTTTTATGCTGAAAAGGTTATTCCTTTTCAATTTTTATTTTGACCCCCTCAGGGAAGTAGTTTGTCTGACACGGGAACGGTATATTTATACCATTTTCGGCAAAAAGTTTGTTTATTTTTTCGTTTATTTTTGATTTTACACCGTAAGCTATGTCTTTTTTTTTAACGTAATAAAATGCCTGGAAAATTAAGGCGGAATCGCCGAAGTCTATAAAGAATACAGACGGTGGTGGCTCTTTTAAGACACCGTCGGTCGTGGTTATTGCTTCAAGTAGAAGTTTCTTTACGAGTTCAACGTCACTTCCGTATTCCACGCCGATTTTTACAGAATCTTTGAACTTCATGTCCGGATAAAGGGCGTTTTCTATAACGCCTTCTGTGAGTTTTGAGTTCGGGACGATTATTAGGTTGTTGCCGGATATAGTTATTATTCGCGTAGTTCTAAGACCAATGTCATAAACGTAGCCGTCCACGTCGATGTCTTTTATGTAAACCCTGTCGCCGATCCTGAACTGTCTGTCGGTGACAAGGAGTATTCCGGATATAAAGTTTTTAATCGTGTCCTGAGCGGCGAGACCAACAGCAAGAGAACCTACACCTAAGGATGTTATTAGAGATGTTACGTTGAATCCGAGCTTGTCTAAGAGTATGATAGCGGAAATAAGGACAATAAAAATTTTGATTATTTTAGAGATCATGGAAAAGTAAGTTTCAACCAGGGGAATTTCCGATACGGGAACGGTCTTTTTTGCCCTTTCAGATAGAAATTCAATGAAGATGTCAACGGTTTTAAGTACGGCTAATGTTGCAAACCCTATGTAAAGTGTGTAGGCACCTGTGTTGATTGCGTTTTTCCAGACAGGAGGTGGGTTAAACTGAAGAAGGCCGAAGTGAAAAAGAAAAGTGGACAGAATATAATTCAAAAGATTGGATAGTTCAAGAATTAGCTTTTCTGCTTTTGATATTCTTCTGTCTTTTAAAAAGATTCTTTTTAGGATTCTGTTTACAGGAGTTTTGACCTTAAGTGTTATAAAGGAAGCTGAAATAAAAAGCATGCCAGGGAGATACTTCAGATAAACTTCATAGCCGGTGTTCACGACAGACCTCCCTGAAACAATTCTCTGGAGTCAAGTATAAAGGTTACAGGGCCGTTGTTAAGGATGTAAACTTCCATTTCTGCACCAAATATTCCGGTTTCAACAGGTATCTGATCTCTACATATTTCTACAAACTTATCAAACATCTTTTTTGCCGCTTCCGGATTTTCGGACGATTGAAAGCTTGGCCGTCTGCCTTTTCTACAGTCTGCTGCAAGTGTAAAGTTTGGAACAAGTAAAAGTTTTCCTTTTATATCTTTTAAGGATAGATTCATTTTCCCTTCTTTGTCTTCAAAGATTCGCAGGTTTATTATCTTTTCTGCCATCTTTTCAAGGAAGGAGTATATGTCGCCTTTTTCAAATCCGATTAGTGCAACAATGCCTTTGCCTATTTCACCTGCCGTTTCGCCGTTTACCACAACTTTTCCTTCTTTTACGCGCTGAATAACAACTTTCATAGGATTCTCCCTTAAAGCCTTACAACACTGTCTGCATTTGCTAAGAATTGAACAACGTCGTATGCGTTGGATGCTATACCTACTTCAAGGTCATCAAGTATGTTGAAGTAGTTAAGGCATGTTCCGCAACAGATGATTTCTACGCCTTTTTTCTGAAGTTCTTTTAACGCTTCTAAAATCTCTTTATCACCACCTTTGCATGCAAGTTTCACGGCAGTGTTTATTAAAACTATGCCTTTTGGAAGCGGGTCGGCGTTGAGGAATGTCTTTATGAAGCCCTTTATTAAAATTTCGCCAAGTTCTCTGTCTTCGCCTACATGGGTTGAAGCTATAAGGACGGCGTAGTTTCCTGTCTTTTCTTTTTCTTCTTCCGGTTGTGGAATTTCGCAGGTGTATCCTTTTATCACTTTTACATAGAAGAGACCATCTTTCTCTTCAACATCTACTGTGCATCCCTGTTTCTGAGCAAAGCGCTTTACGTTTTCCCTTGCCGCTTTGTTGTCAACAATTACAGTTATTATACCTTCCTCTATCTCTTCAAGTGCTTCTTTCGTTTTTAAAACCGGCAGGGGACATGCAAGGCCTGTACAGTCAATTGTTCTTTCCATCGCTTCCTCCTTCAAGGAGCTTTTCTCCAACTTCTCTAAATATATCTTTTGCTATGCTTTCTATACACTCTTTCCTTTTCATTTCTGCTTCTGTAGGTATTCCTGTTGCATCGTAAAAGCCGTAGCAGGTGATTTTGAATGTTTTGAAGGGCTTTTTGTAACCATATTTTATAAGTTTGATTGTGGCTGTTACGCTGAGTCTGTACTCTATTGCCTGGTCGTCTGCGTTGTATCCAACTGAGAATGCGGAGATGGAGTCAACGGATGGTTTCACGATTATAGTTTCATCGGGTATTGGCGTTTTGTCAACGGCAAATCGGGAATCGGTGTAAAAGGTGTCGTCTGCTGCCCTTGTGAAGAGAATATCTATCCCTTCTTCAGGGGTTCTGTTTGTTACAGGTGAAATGTAAACGTGTTTCACAACTTCTCTTTTTGCCACGTAGGTTATGGTGCCGCATCCGCTGATGCCGGCACCTACTATCAAAACGAGAAAAATCCTACTTAATAACCACATTTATCAATCTTCCTTTGACGTAGATGAATTTCTTTAGCTCTTTGCCTTCCATATATTTTTTGACCTTTTCCCTTTCAAATACAAGTTTTTTCAATTCTTCTTCACCAGTGTCAGGAGCAACGGTTATTCTATCTCTAACCTTTCCGTTTATCTGGATAGGCAGTTCTATCTCATCTTTGACAAGTGCCTTTTCATCAACTTCTGGCCACTTTTCTGTAGATATGAGTGTTTTGTGCCCCGTCATTTCCCACATCTCTTCCGCTATGTGAGGAGCAACCGGGGAAAGCATTATTATGAGAAGTTCTATTGCTTCTTTCAAAGCATTTTCATCGCCTTCTTTTTCGGGTTTAAATCGGGATATTGCGTTAAAGAGTTCCATTATTGCTGCGATTGCGGTGTTAAACTTGAACCTTTCGTTGAATTCGTCAGTTACCTTTTTGAGTGTTTCGTGGGTTTTGCGCCTTAATTCTCTTCCGGCCTTTGAAAGCCTTGTGCTTTTTATCTCTTTTGAGAAGAGGTTTTTGTTTTCTTCAACAAAGGTGAAGACTCTCCTTAAAAATCTGTAGGCACCGTCTATGTCTTCCATCTTCCACTCGAATTCTGTTTCTGGTGGAGCGGCGAACAGTATGTAAAGTCTTGTGGCGTCGGCGCCGTAGCGTTCTATCATTTCAGCAGGGTTGACTATGTTAAGTTTTGACTTGCTCATCTTTGAAAGTTCGCCGTACTCTTTTACCAGGTTTTCAAGTACCTCTTCTGGATTATTGAGGTGCTTTTCTATCTCTGGATGTGTAACAACAAGGAGAAAGTTATCGCCGCTGCCTATGCGGTTTTCAGAGAGGAATTCACCAACGGTTTTGCCGGTTGTTTCGCCTTTCCCGCCAAGAGCTTCTATCAGCTTCTCAATATCGTCACTTTCTGAAATGTTGAGAACAGAGAGAGCAGTTTTTACCTTTATCCACCTTTTGCATACCATTCCCTGAGTGAGGAGGTTCTGGAAAGGTTCTCCTGCTTTGAAAAAGTCGTATTGACGGTGTGTTTCGTCGGCTTTAAACAGACCTAAGTCCCTCAGAACTTTTGTGAAGAATCGTGAGTAGAGCAGGTGTAAAACGGCGTGTTCTATACCTCCGATATACTGGTCAACCACCATCCAGTATTCGGCCTTTTTTGTGTCAAACGGTGCTTTTTCAAATTTCGGGGAACAGTACCTTAAGAAATACCAGGAAGAATCAAAGAATGTATCCATTGTGTCGGTTTCTCTTTTTGCGGGACTTCCACACTTTGGACATGTTGTATTTACGAAAGATTCAACTTTTGAGAGGGGATTTCCTTCGCCTGTAAATTCAACGTTTTCAGGCAGTTTTACTGGAAGTTCTTCGTCCGGTACCGGTACGATTCCGCACTTTTCACAGTAGATAACGGGAATAGGCGTTCCCCAGTAACGCTGTCTGGAGATGTTCCAGTCTCTCAATCTGTACTGAACGGTTTTCCTTCCAAGTCCTTTATTTTCAAGTTCTTCTGTTATTGCCCTCTTTGCGTCGGTGCTTTTCATTCCGTTAAATCTACCGGAATTTACGACTATTCCGGGTTTCTCGTAAGCTTCTTCCATTGTTTCTGGTGAAAGCTCTTCGTCTTCTGGTGAGATGACGATTTTTATTGGAAGATTGTACTTCTTTGCGAACTCAAAATCTCTCTGATCGTGGGCTGGAACGGACATGACGGCACCTGTTCCGTAGTCCATAAGAACAAAGTTTGCAAGATAGACAGGTATCTCTTCGCCGGTTAGGGGATGGATAACGTAAGAACCTGTGAAAACACCTTCTTTTTCAAGCTCGCCTGTCGTTCTTTTCCTCTTCTCGGTTCTTCTCATTTTTTCTATAAACGCTTTTACTTTTTCTTTCTGTTCTTCTTTTGCAAGTTTTTCGGCAAGGGGATGTTCTGGAGCTAAAACTAAGTAAGTTACGCCAAAGAGGGTGTCAGGCCTTGTCGTGAATACCTCTATTGCCTCTATACCTTCAGGTCTATCGCTTTTTCTTATCGGGAATTTTATCCTTGCACCTGTACTTTTTCCTATCCAATTTCTCTGCATCTCTATTACCGGATCTGGCCAGTGGCCTTTCAGAAGTTCAAGATCTTTTAATAACTCTTCAGCGTAATCGGTGATTTTCAAATACCAGCTGTCTATCTCCTTTTGTTCAACGGTTGTTCCGCAACGCCAGCATCCTCCATCTTCATCTACCTGTTCATTTGCTAAAACCGTTTGACAGTTTGGACACCAGTTAACGGTTGTTTTTGCACGATAAGCTATCCCTTTTTCAAGCATCCTGAGGAATATCCACTGGTTCCACCTGTAGTAATCCGGAAGGCAGGTTGCTATTTCTCTATCCCAGTCATAAGAGAAACCGAGTCTTTTAAGTTCTTTTTTCATGTAATCTATATTGCTTAATGTCCAGTCTCTCGGGTGAACACCTCTGTTAATTGCTGCGTTTTCTGCTGGAAGGCCAAATGCATCCCAGCCCATTGGATGTATAACGTTGAATCCGAACATTCTTTTGAACCTTGCTATTACATCACCGATAGTGTAGTTTCGGACATGTCCCATATGTATTTTGCCTGATGGGTAGGGGAACATTTCAAGGACGTAGTATTTCTTTTTCTTTTTATCAGCTTTTGATTTAAACGTCTTTTTTTCGTTCCATATATTCTGCCACTTTTTTTCAATATTTTTAAAGTCGTACATTGTTCATCCTCCTGTCGGGCTGTGAATACTCTTCTGCAACGAAAATAATAGCACAGAGAAAAGCAAAAGAGGAAAATGGGTTATAATAACTTCTGTAAAGAAAAATGGAAGAAGGAGAGCAGGGAGGTATGTCTGTTAAAATCCTTGAAGGTGAGAATCTTGAGGCTCTGATAGAGAAAGCAAAGGCGTCCTATGGTAATGACATAGAGATTCTTTATTATGAGGTAGAGACCAGGTCAGGACTATTGCCTTTTAAGAAGAAAAAATACTACAGGCTCTTTTTTAAGGAGGCGGATAGGAAGGAAGATGAAACTAAGGCTTTGAAAGAGGAATTGGACACTCTAAAAGCTCTCCTTTCAGAGTTAAAAGAGGAGATAAAACAATCACCTGAAAAGAGTCAACAGGAGGTACTTTCGCCTTATGTTCCTCCAGCAGACCTTCCGTCCCATATAAAATCTGCCGTTCCTCCCCCTTCTGTTAATATAAATTTTCATGAGTTCACGGGTGATGCTCTTGAACTTTTGAGGATTTTAGAATCAAAAAATGTTTTTCCTGACGTTGCCAGGGAAATTGTTGAGCCAGCCTGCGGTCTTGATCTTGAAACGGGAAAGTTAGATTTAAGCGTTCCCACTTTGAAAGAGGCTCTTGAAAAGGGCATTGCAGAAAAGATAAAGTTTACGGGTAGGATTTCTGCGGAGAATAAGCCCAAAATAGTTGCTTTTGTTGGTCCGACCGGTGTTGGAAAAACGACGAATCTTTTTAAGATAGCTTCTGACCTTGTGATAAATCAGCAGTTAAAAGTTGGGGTTGTTAGTATTGATACATTCAAGGTTGGTGCCATTCAACAGGGGCGCATGTATGCCAATATTTTAAACATACCATTTTTTACCGTATCTGAAGGCAGGAAGTTGAAAGAGACGCTTGCCAATCTTACGGATGTTGATGTTATTCTCATAGATACCGTTGGCAGGAGTCATTACGATTATTGGAGGCTGGGCGAAATAAAAGCCATACTTCACGGTTCGGAAAAAGAGATGGAGGTTAACCTGGTTATAAGTTGTAACTACAGCAACGAAGAAGCCATAGAAGTGGTTAACAGATACAGGTCTATATTTCCCGTTACAGCTCTTTTGCTTACAAAGATTGACGAGACCCGAAAGCCCGGCATACTTTTAAACCTGCCTGTTAAAACTGAACTTTCACTTTCTTACCTCAGTACCGGGCAAAGGGTTCCTGAGGATATAAAACTATTAACACCGAAAAAAGTAGCTGATTATCTTTTAGGGGATTTATGAACATTCAGGCAGAAAAATTAATAGAGTTAGTTAAGGAGAGACATAATCCTAAAAAGAGAAGGGCAAAATTTATCTGTGTTGCAAGTGGTAAGGGAGGAGTGGGTAAAACCAACTTTTCTGTAAATTTTTCTTATGTTCTTGCTGATGTTTTTGATAAGAAGGTTCTCCTTCTTGACGGTGATGTTGGATTGGGCAATGTACATGTTCTTCTTGGTCTAAGGCCGGACAGAAATTTAAAGATGTTGATGAAGGGGGTAGATATTCAGGAATTGATCCAGCATTTTGAAAAACTTGATGTGCTTCTTGGTTTTTCCGGAATAGATACCTTTCAGGAGCTGGAAGATTTGGATGTTATCACTGTTATAAATAAACTTGAGAAGATTTCGGACAACTATGATTTTATTATTCTTGACGCATCTGCCGGTATAAATGAAAATGTTTTAAAATTTGCTGTTTCCTCTGATACCACTTATGTTGTAACAGTTCCGGAGCCAACAGCGATAACAGATGCGTATGCTCTTATAAAGAGTCTTTATAAGCTGTACAACTATGAAAATATAAAACTTGTGGCCAATATGTGCAGAAATAAGAATGAGTGTTTTTCAATTCTTGAAAGGATAACAGCCTCTTGCGAAAAATTTTTTTCCTTCAGACCGAAAACGGCGGGCATTTTGCCGGAGTCCAGTAATGTTAAAATATCCGTAAGGTACAGAGAACCTGTTGCAACTGCTTTCCCCTCCGATCCCTACACACTGGCAATTAAAGAGATAGCTTCTTTAGAGACCGGTGAGGTTATAAGAGAAGAATCACCCGGTTTCTGGAGTAAGCTTAAGAAATTCTTTAAAGTTAAAGGTTAGGTTTATGTATGGAAAGAGTCGGAAAGAATTGGTGATAGAACATTTGCCTCTTGTGAAGAAAATAGCAAATAAAATTTACCGCAGAATGCCAGAGGGAATAATAGATTTTGAAGATCTTGTTAATACCGGTGTGATAGGTCTTATGAAAGCAATCGATAAGTATGATGAGAAGAAAGCCAACTTTTCCACCTATGCATACATAAGGATTCGCGGTGAAATAATGGATTTTTTACGTTCCGTGGACTTTATGTCCCGGGGTGCACGGGAAAAAATGAAAAGTGGTGAAGCAGACCTTTTAAAAGCGGAAATGATGTATATGACAAGTATAGAGGAGGCCTTGTTTCAGGGGGCTGAAAGGATAACGATAGCCGATACCTTAAGGTCTGATACTCCTGATCCGGAAGAGGAAACAATATTTAAGGATTTAAAATTTCGTCTGGCCAGGGCACTTGATAATCTTTCCGATAGGGAAAAGCTCATTCTTCAGCTTATTTTTGTGGAAGAGCTTGATTTAAAATCAATATCACACATTCTTGACATATCTGTTTCGCGGATTTCTCAGATAAAGACAAGGGCTTTGAAAAAGCTTTCAGAAATTTTAAAGAAGGATGTATAATATTAGCGTTAGCTGGATTCGCCGGGAAGGGGAAAGGTGATGATAAGGGTAAATCTAATTTTATCTGCCGGAACAGCAGGTGTGGAAAATAAAGAGGAAAAGAAAGGTAAGCATTCGCTTTTTGATATTCTGTTTTCTGCCTTTTCCGGTGAAGAAAATCTGGATAAAGAGGAAAAATTAGCGTTAATGTCACAACTTGGCAGTCATCTTCTTATATTTAAAGGAAATAAAGAACAAAATATTTTTGAGAGCAAAACTGCTTTACAAGATGTTACGAGTTCCATTCCAGAAATGCTAAAAACTGAAAAAGAAGAAAAAAACTTAAAAAAATTGTCTGTGATGGATGAAAAAGGGATCAAGAAACCGAATATTAATGCCTCTGAGTTTTTAGAAAAGCATAAAATGTTTTTTAACGATATCCCGGAAAAAGAAGATTCATTGAATAAAGAAGAAGATGTAAAATTTATTAGAAAAATAAAATCAGAAGTTGTTTCATACAGGCAGAGGAATAGTAATCGTTTAAGTTTACAGGTTAGTAAAAAAGTTCAGTCTAATTCTGGTAAAGAGGTGTTAGAAGAGAAAGATGGCCCTGACAATATTCGTGAACTTTTAGAGTTTAGTGAGGTATCTGGAGAAAAGATTTTTAGACAGGTTTCTGCGGAAAAGCAACCTGAATTTATTAAAAGAAGTTGGGTTTTAAACCATCTGGATGTTAAGAATGGCACTTTAGCTGGTATCTTAAAAAGTGGCGATAAAAAGGTAGCAGATAAATCTCCATTTCATAATTTGTCTCCCGGGTTTTACGTTGGGAGTCACAACTTCCACCGTAAGGAGTTAAAGTCACAGGATGTTGTTGAAACATCACAGAAAGAGGTTCCTCCTGTAGGCTTAAATTTCGTCAGTAATTTTGAGGGTAAAAGGAAGAGCGTTAAATCTGAAAAGCAATTGACGGATACTGTTGATAAAGATAGACTATCTGTTTTAAATGTAGCCTGTAAAGATTTTGCTGGAATTTCTTGCAATACCGGAGAAAATTTAAAGAATAAGGATATTTTTTTAGCTGTAGGAAAAATTTCTAAAAACGGTGATTCTACAGTTTCTCATTCAAACACTGAAAATCTAAAATCTTTACAAAGAAAAGTTTTTAGTGAAAAAATGTTTATGGTAAAAGAAGATAGTAAGTTGAAAAGCGGTGAGGTTATACTTAACAAGTCTTTAAAAGGTTTAGATTTTAACTTTAAAGAAGAAACGGCACTTCAAAAAGGTGTTTCTCTTTTGAAAAATGGAGAGGCTGTTTTTAAGAAGACAAACAGAATAGTTCGGTTTCCGATTTCTCATAATAAGAGGATTAATAATTCAAATGTGGACAAGAGATTTAAAATTGTAAGTTATAAAGAGAAAGTGGATAGTGCTGTTTCTACTATAAGAAAAGAAACTCCCAAACTTTCTGACAAAGTAACAGAAAATGGTGAAAGTCAGGCTGGAAATTTAGATGCTTTTAGTTCTGCAAAACAGGAAGCATCACATAAACTCAGTGTTTCTCACTCTGAATCTGTTGCTCAAGCTTCACTTTCAGTCCAGAAAAGTTTGCACAAAGAAGGCAAAGGGTTTTCTCAGGGAAATAGGGGACAGAGTGGAAAGGTAGATGTAGGAAACGGCACTAAGTACACTCTTACGGCGACATTTGAAGATATGAGAGTAAGGGCAAGTATGGTCAGGAAGTTTCTCAATATTTCCATAGAGTTACCACAGTCTGTTTTTAACGCTGCAGGTCTTAGCGATGAAATCAGAGAAGTTTTAAATAGTACCGGACTTTCTGGATTTCGTGTTAAAATCAAGTCCCGCGGTAAAAATCTTTATTCTGAGACATTTTACAGAGAGGATGAAAGTTCTTCAGTAGAAATAAGGGTGTAATAGTGAGAGCCATTATTGTCCTTCTATCTTTTATTTTTTTCTGCAATGCTTTTGCTGTCACCAATGAAGGGAATAATACGATAAAAAGAACAGAAGAAAGTGTGTTTGTTTATAAGCCGGAAATCTGGTTAAAAAAGGGAATGTATCAGTATAAAATAGGCTCTTACAACGCGGCACTTGAATATTTTTTGAAAATATTAGCTAAAGATAAAAAGAGAGATGACTATTATAGAAAAGCTCTATTCATGCTTTCAAAAACCTACATGAAGATAGGCAGAAAGATTGGTGATAAAGAATATCTATGGCAGGCTCTGGATCTTCTCCAGCTTTACTTTAATACAGTTAAAAATGTTGATTGGGATTTTTACTACACGAAAGCTCGCATTTATGAAAATTTAGGTTTTTACGATAAAAGTCTTGACATATACAGAGTTGCTTTTCTAAAAGCTAAAAATGATAGACAACAGATAAAAACTGTTATAGGAATTCTAAGGTCTGCTGTTTATCTGAGGAGGCCGGATATTGTAGATGAATATTATATCCTGCTGTCAACCTCTCCTTCAACAAGGCAGGATGAGAAAGAACTTGAGTTTTTGAAAGGCTTAATACTTTTCAGTAAAGGTAAGTACAGGGAAGCTTTCAGATACTTTTTTAAAACCTACAGAAAAA
>NZ_JALVIW010000057.1:0-32453 GCF_027028515.1 Desulfurobacterium sp.
CTGTCAAAAGGCGAACCAAAAGTATTCAAAGTTCGGACATAAGCAGCTATTGCCTTTGCTATGTTATCAAAGGTTACAGGATCTCCTTCATCGGGAAACGCTTTCCTAAAAAGCGCAACATACTCAGGTATCGTTTTAAGTTTGTCTGCTACATTCTCAGAAGAGTTCATTTTAACGGGATCCTGAATGTTCATCTTTATCATCTCTTCAAGAGTTTTTGCTTTCCCTGTCCAGCCGTAAACCTTAAGGTAACCTACATTAAATATGGTGGGTGCATTTCTCAAGCTTTTACGCCAGCCGTAACCTACTGCAACAGGCTGATTGTCGTCACCACCAGAAGATATGTTGTGACAGGTGTTACATGAAATCGTGTTACTTTTAGAGAGCCTTGTTTCAAAAAAGAGCATTTTTCCAAGAATAATTTTAACAGGTGTCTGGGAGTTATCTGGAGGTATGGGCGGGAGAGAAGGAAGCGGCTTTAAATCCACACCTTTTGTTGAATTTAGAGAAGTGAGCACAGAAACTGTTGCGGCACTGTTAAAAAGCTCCTGCGCAGCTGCCTCAAAATCAAAAGAGGGCATTATATTCTTATCTGCAAGTGCTCTGGCCCTTGCAACAAGATCCTCTGGCGTTTTGAACTTCTGAAGCAGCTCTTTTTTAGGTGGTGCTATAAGACCATGGCAGTTAGAACATTTAGTTTCCCATACACCGCCACGACACACAGAAGGAACAATAAAAAGAGAAAGAAAAATCAGCATTTTTCTCATGATATACCTCACACAGTTAGAGTTTAAAACCGGGAATTTTAACTTCAAGTTCAAGCTCAACACCAAAACTATTGAATACCCGATTCTTTATAACATCTACAATTTTACAAAAATCTGAGAATGTTGCACGGCCTCTGTTAATGAGAAAATTGGCGTGTTTTTTGGAAATCTGAATATCACCTACAGAAAATCCCTTTAAACCAGCTGATTCAATAAGAAAGCCGGCAGAACAGTTTTTAGGATTTTTAAAAGTAGAGCCCGCAGTTTTCAGATAAAATGGTGGATGTTTCTCAAGGCGTTTCTTTACAAGACTTTTTATGGTTTCTTTCATGTTCTTAGAATGTTCAACCTTAAACTTTACACTAATAATAATGTCCTTTTTCGAAAAAGGTGATTTTCTATAACCAAAACCTGAAGTATCAGACAGTTCTTTAAGTTTCCCCTCTTCAGCTATGTACTTTATAGATTCTATAAGCTCTGCAGTTTCCTTGCCAAAAGCCCCGGCATTCTGATAGACTGCTCCTCCAATGGTAACACCCGGAACTCCTGCCAAAAATTCAAAAATGGAAAAATCTTTTTTAATCTGAAGATTTAAAATTTCACCTACTCTAACACCTGCCTGGGCAAAAAGATAATCACCATTAAAGTAAAACTTCTTAAATTTTGAAAGAGAAATCAGTTTTAGATTGAGTTTATCCGGGAGAACCAGGTTGCTTCCACCACCGATAATAAAGAAATCTTCATAGATAAGTTCTAAAAGTTCCCTCTCATTTTCAGGGAAAAAAACTGGAAAATGTCCACCTATTCCAATAGTGGTAATTTCTTTCCCTGAAAGCTCCTTTACCTCCATTCTTCCTGCCTACATCTTAAACCACAAAACTTTTACACCAGAAATAATAAACTGAGAAGCTATTGCACCCACAATAAGCCCCATGATTCTCGTAATTATCTTAAATCCTGTAATACCAAGTTGCTTCATAAGTATTCTGGCATTTTTAAGAACAATATAAGTAATCCATGAAGCAACACCTATTGCACATATAAGAAGTGCAAGAGTAAACAGCGTCATGCTTCTCTCTTTTAAAATAATAACCGTGGCAATAACTCCGGGACCAAAAAGCACTGGAATCCCAAGAGGCACTATCGATATGTCCTCTTTATCTGCAGCTTCCGAAATCTCTTCGGCGGTATGCTTTGTTCCTATGGAAAGCTTACCGTTAATCATGTTTAATGAAAGAACAAGAAGCACAAGACCACCAATAACCTTTATTGAATTGATGTTTATACCGAAAATCTTAAAAATTAAATCACCAAAAAAGAGGGTGACAATACAGGCAATAAAAACAAGCCTCGCCGTTCTGAGTGCGATACTATCAGTAACGACTTTCGGTGTTTCCGGCGGCAAAAGAGATATCATAACGGCGGCAGCTGCCACCGGATTAAGTATGGCGATTAAAGATATAACGTCCTGCAAAAAAAGATTAGCTGCATTAAGATGATACATTGTCTCTCCTACCAACAGAAGCTCTCACAAAGTCAACAAAGAGAGGATGAGGTTTCCAGGGTCTCGATTTAAATTCAGGATGAAACTGAACACCTACAAACCACGGATGATCCTCTATCTCCACAATTTCAACAAGTGAGTTGTCAGGTGAAGTTCCTGCAATGGTAAGTCCTGCCTTTTCAAGAACTTCTCTAAAGCGGTTGTTAAACTCGTACCTGTGTCTGTGCCTTTCAGAAATTTCCTTCTCTCCGTAAGCCGTAAAACTCTTTGTACCTTCTTTTAAAACACAAGGATAGGCACCGAGTCTCATTGTTCCGCCTTTTTCCTTAATACCCTTCTGAGACTCCATCAAATCTATAACCGGATATTCCGTCTCCGGATTAAACTCAGCACTGTGGGCACCTTCCAATCCAGCAACGTTCCTTGCAAACTCTATTACTGCACACTGCATGCCAAGACATATACCAAGGAACGGAATCTTGTTTTCCCTTGCGTAGCGGATAGCCTTTATCTTCCCCTCAACACCTCTCTCACCAAACCCACCTGGAACAAGGATACCGTGAACGTCTTCCAGATACTCTTCCGGCTCTTCAGAAACAATAGGGTCAGCGTTAACCCACCTTATATCAACCTTCACATTGTTCTCAGCCCCTGCGTGGACAAAAGACTCTATTATGCTCTTATAGGCATCGGGAAGCTCTATATACTTTCCAACAACAGCTATTGAAACCGCTCCATTCTCCGGCTTTTTAACCCTGATAACAAAATCCTTCCACTCGTCAAGTTCAGGCTCTCCCGCGGGTATCTGAAGCTTCTCAAGTATTATTTCATCAATCCCTTCCTTTTTAAGATGAAGAGGCACTTCATAAATCGTTGAAAGGTCCTTAGCGTTTATTACATCCCGTTCTTTAACGTTCGTGAAGAGGGCTATCTTCTTCTTAACGGAAGAAGGAATTGTCCTTTCAGAACGACAGACTATAATGTCGGGCTGGATACCTATTGCCCTTAACTCTTTAACAGAATGCTGTGTCGGTTTTGTTTTAAGCTCTCCTGCAGCCCTGACGTAGGGAACATACGTAACGTGAATATAGATAGCGTTGGTTTTTCCAACTTCTATACCAACCTGCCTAATAGCTTCAAGAAACGGCAGTCCTTCAATATCTCCAACAGTTCCACCAACCTCCACTATTGCAACATCAACATTTGAAGAAGCTATTTTCCTTATCTTTTCTTTTATGCTGTCTGTAACGTGAGGGATAACCTGAACGGTAGCCCCCAAAAATTCTCCTTTCCTCTCTTTTGAAATTATCTCCTGATATATCTGTCCGGATGTAACGTTATTTATCCTTTTCATTACGCTGTGAGTAAAACGTTCGTAGTGCCCTAAATCAAGATCTGTTTCAGCACCGTCATCGGTCACGAACACCTCTCCATGCTGGTAGGGATTCATCGTCCCGGCATCAACGTTAAGGTAAGGATCAAGTTTTTGAATTGTAACCCTCAAACCTCTGCTCTCAAGAAGGGTTCCTATCGAAGATGCCGTTATGCCTTTACCTATGGAAGAGAGGACACCACCTGTGATAAATATCAGTTTAGCAGCCATTAAACTTCTCCTTCAGTAGTTTTTCTGCTTTCAGAAGGTCTTCCTCAGTATCAACACCCATTCCATAATGCTCAACGGTGCAAACGTATATCCTGTCACCGTGTTCTAAAATTCTAAGCTGCTCAAGTCTTTCAGCCTTTTCAAGAAAGCCTTCATCCCACGAAACAAAATCAAAAAGGGCATCTTTCCTGAAGCCGTAAATTCCTACGTGCTTAAGATAGTCTTTTGGTAAAAGATTTCCATCTCTATCATAGGGAATGGGACTTCTTGAAAAGTAGACACCATATCCCTCTCTATCCCTCACAATCTTTACATTTGAAGGTTTATTTATTTCCTCAAAAGAAGAAAAAGGAACAGCAACAGTTGCAAACCTGTCACCTGCCCTTAACCTTTCAACTACAGGAAGAACGTGCTCCGCTTTTACAAAAGGCTCGTCACCTTGAACGTTCACAATATATTTAAAATCAGAACCTGAAATCCTTACCGCTTCTGCAACACGGTCCGTCCCACTCGGAAGATCCGAAGGCGTCAGAACAGCTTCACCACCGACACGCCTTACAACCTGTGCCACCCTTTTACTGTCCGTGGCAACTAAAACATTGGCACAAAAGGCAGAAACAGCTCTGTAAACCCATTCTATCAGCGGTCTACCACACAAAAGTCTAAGCGGTTTTTCTGGAAGCCTCGTTGAACCAAGTCTTGCAGGAATAACAATTAGAAAATCGGAACTCAAAATCTACCTCTCTCCCTGTTTTAGAAATTATATCTCTTTTTACTGCTACAACGGCAGAGGGAAAAATTAGAGTATAATATTTCTTGTCTTTTAACCGTTATGGAGGAGGCTACTTTGAAAATTGGAAGGTTCAAAAAAGGGGATAGCGTATTCTTCGGCATAGTAAAAGGAAGGGACGTTATACCAGTTGCCGAACGGCGCGTTTCAGACCTCATGGAATCTGTAACACCACTTGAGGAAACCTACAACATAAAAGAGGTAAAATTTTTGCCGCCAACAAAGGTAAGCAAGGTTGTTGCCGTGGGTCTTAACTACAAAGCCCACGCAGAAGAGATGGGAAAACCTCTACCGGAAGAACCTCTACTTTTTATGAAGCCCTCAACAGCAGTTATTTCAAATAAAATGAAAATTATCTTACCGCCCGCTTCTGAAAGGGTGGACTACGAGGGAGAGTTAGCTATCGTAATAGGCAGAAAGTGTAAAAACGTGAGAGAGGAAGAGGCAAGGAACGTCATTTTAGGATACACTTGCTTTAACGACGTAACAGCAAGGGATTTGCAGAAAAAGGACGTTCAGTACACAAGAGCTAAATCTTTTGACACATTTGCTCCTTACGGCCCGTGGATAAATATGAACATAGACCCGACAGGATTACCAATTACCACCCGTGTAAATGGTGAAGTAAAACAGCAGGGTAATACATCCGATATGATATTTTCGCCGTTCTACCTCGTTTCTTACATATCAAAGATTATGACCCTTCTCCCGGGAGACGTTATAATCACCGGAACACCTCCAGGGGTAGGACCTCTTAAAGATGGAGACAAAGTTGAAATTGAAATTGAAGGAATTGGAACTCTCATAAACTATGTAAAAGCTGAAGGAAGGGAGGAAGCGTGAAAAAGGTAGCAATAGTAATGGGAAGCAAATCAGACATGCCTGTAATGGAATCCTGCTTTAAAACGTTAGAGGAATTTGGCATACCATACGACGTAAAGGTTTTATCAGCTCACAGAACGATAGACGAAGTAATAAAGTTTTGTGAATCAGCCGAGGAAGAGTACGAAGTGATAATTGCAGCTGCCGGATACGCTGCCCACCTTGGCGGTGTTATAGCGGCAAAGACAATCCTTCCAGTAATCGGTGTTCCGATCGACGCATCTTCACTAAACGGATTAGACTCTCTGCTGTCTATAGTTCAGATGCCTGGCGGTGTACCTGTTGCAGCAGTAACTATAGGAAAGGCCGGTGCAAAAAATGCAGCTGTTTTTGCAGCTGAAATAATGGCTATAAAGTACCCGGAAGTAAAAGAGAAACTTAAGAGCTACAGAGAAGCCATGAAGAAAAAGGTATTAGAGGGCTGATAATGAAAGTCTATCCTGAATGTATTCCCTGCTATATAAAGCAGGTTTACAACATACTCAAATTCATAGACGCCGACCGGGAACTATCCCTGAAGGTTTTAAGGGAATGTTCCCGTTTCGTAGCCGAAAACCTAAACCCCGACGAATCACCGGGACACAACGCCACTTACATCCATAGGCTTTTTAAAAAGATCGTTGGCGTAAACGATCCTTTCAAACCACTAAAAGACAAGTACACAGACATAGCACTGAGATGGGAACCCGAAATTGAAAAGACATTTTACGAACCGGCAGAAGACAAGTTGGATATAGCGGTAAGACTTGCTGCCGTGGGAAACATTATAGACTTTGGCATTCCAAGGGAAAGCGACAAAAAGGAAAATGAAACGTTTGAACCTTCCTCCTTTGATCTTACAGAAGAGGTAAAAACGATTCTACACCAGAGATTTGCCTACTACGATAAAGAGATATTTGAACGCTTCATAGTGGCAGGGAAAACAGTCCTTTACGTTGCCGATAACGCAGGTGAAATCGTTTTTGACAAATTCCTCTTAAGATATTTAAAAGAAAGGGGAATGAAAATTGTGTTCGCCGTAAGGGGCGGCCCCATACTCAACGACGCAACGATAGAAGATGCTCTTAAAAGTGGTATAGACAAAATTGCCGATGAACTCATAACAACTGGCGGTGATTTCATAGGAATAGACTTTGCCTACGCAGGAAAAGAGTTCAAAGAAGCATGGAATAAAGCCCATGTTATCATATCGAAAGGGCAGGCAAATATTGAAACTCTTGAAATTATTAACGACAGAGATATCTTTTTCATACTAAAGGCAAAATGTAACGCAATGGCTGAAGAACTAAGGTGCGACAAAGGGGAACTTATATTCCTCTACAACAAGCACCTTATAGAGATGAAAAGTGAAGATTCTGACGTTTGAAAGCGATTTTAATATTATAAAAGAGCTCATTCTGTCGGGAGAAATTCTCTGCTCTCCCACAGATACCCAGTACGGTCTTATAGGTAGTGCTCTGAACGTTGTTGCAATTGAAACCGCTTACAGGTTAAAAAAGAGAGACCAAAACAAACCACTAATAGTTCTTTTTAACTCTGTTGAAAAACTTAAAAAGTACGGCGTATTCATTCCAGAAAAATATGAAAATTTCTTAAAAGAAATCTGGCCGGAAAGGTTAACTGTAATACTACCTCTTAACGAGGAAAGTCCTTTTAAAACGTTGTTTAACCGAAGCAACCTTGCAGTAAGAATTCCGGCGTTCAAACCTTTAAGAGAACTCATATCCGAAACGGTACCACTCTTTGCACCAAGTGCCAACATTCAGGGAGAAAAACCGGCAGAAAGCTGTCAGGAGTGCCACAGCTATTTTAAAGGGCAGGTAAAGTACTGCATAAAAGGAAGAAGTACACCGATTCCATCCACGCTGCTTTCACTAATAGGCTCCGCACCCGAAATCCTCCGTGAAGGGGCAGTTTCTATTGAAACCATTAAAAAACGACTCTCTGAAGTGAGGATGAGGAAATGAAAACTATCCTGTTTGGCAGCTTAACTCCGATTCATGACAGATTGATAGAAGCAGCCGTTG
The DNA here is from genome assembly GCF_027028515.1 of Desulfurobacterium sp. NCBI lineage: Bacteria > Pseudomonadati > Aquificota > Aquificia > Desulfurobacteriales > Desulfurobacteriaceae > Desulfurobacterium > Desulfurobacterium sp. Next base: position 7,574 of record NZ_JALVIW010000057.1, read on the forward strand.
AACATCTTGGCTACGATGCACAGCACTTACCTCAACCGGACATAGACGCATTGAAAACAGGAAGAGAACTGTGCGACAAAGGAATGTGCAACCCTGTCTATTTCACCGTTGGAAATCTTATCAACTTTCTGAGAAAACAGGCTGAAGAGGGAATAAACGTTGAAGATAAATACACCTTCGTAACAATCGGTGCCTGCGGCCCATGCAGGTTTGGAATGTACGAAATGGAGTACAAAAACGCGCTAAAATCAGCAGGTTTTGAAAAACTTAAAGTTTCACTTTTAAACCAAACAACCTTTTCTGCTGAAGGTGAAATAAAGCTAACATGGAATCTAATCTATTCCCTCATGAAGGCGATAATGGTAGCCGACATATTAAGGGATTTAGGTTACAAAATCAGACCTTACGAAATTGAAAAAGGTGAAACTGACAAAAAGCTTAAAGAAGCAACGGAAATAATGTTCAGAATTATAAGAAACAGCGGAAAGACAAAGGACATAATAAAAGGACTTAAAGAAATAAAGAACTTTCTTTCAGAGATAGAAATAAACTACAGCGTCCCCAAACCGATAGTAAATGTAATTGGCGAGTTCTGGGTTCAGACAACGGAGAGCGACGGAAACTATCACATCCACAAATGGCTTGAGGAAGAAGGAGCTGAAGTTAAAGTAGAACCTGTATCCATATGGATAGACTACCAGCTTTACATAGAAAGAAAAAAAACACTCTATGAAATCAAAGCAAAAGGCATTTCCATCAAAAGAATAAAAAAATTAGCTTTCCTAACCGGACTTCAGGAATTTTACAGATGTTTGTTTGAAACTCTACGACACACAGTGAAAGAAAGAACCGGAACGCTCCCTTCCCAAAAACTATTATGGAATCTTGCAAAAGAGTACTATGACCCCTTTGTAACAGGTGGAGAAGGACACCTTGAAGTGGCAAAACACATATACAACGTTAAATTTCACAGGGCGCATATGACACTTTCGTTAAAACCTTTTGGTTGCATGCCCTCAACACAGAGTGACGGTGTTCAGTCAAAGGTAATATCTGACTACCCTGAAACGATATTTGTATCTGTAGAGACATCGGGAGACAGCGAAGTAAACGTTAAAAGCAGGATACAGATGAAGCTTCACGAAGCCAGGGAACTTGCACTTGAAGAGTTTGAAAAAACATTAAGAGGGACAGGAACGACAAAAAAAGAGATTGAAAAAGCTTTGAACCTTAACAGAAAACTTAAAAATCCGTTCGTTAAACTTGATGGAAAAGGACTGCTTACCGCCGAACGGTTTGTAAGAGCAAATCTTAAATCAATAAAAGCAGCAGTGGAAAAGAAACAAGTTTTCCATAATCAGGAGACAAGATGGACACCCTCTACATCGAAAAAGTAGCTGAAGAGTTTAACACCCACTTCAAAAAGAAAAAAATCGTCGGATACGATTTAACTAACAACCATTTCAAAATATCTATAGAGGGAAAAATCTTCACTTTTGTCCTCACAAATCCAAACGGCATCCTAATAGAAAAAGGGAGAATTGAAAACAGAACGCTACTAAAGCGCTACAGAAACCTTTTTATCAGGGAAGTAAAAACACTCAACTGCGACAGGATTATTGTTTTTAAGCTTGTAAAAATAACTGTTTCTGGAAGAATGGAAAATTACCAGTTAATAGCTGAACTAACAGGAAAAAACAGCAACATCTTTTTCACAGAAGAAAACGGAAAAATTCTCTTTCGGGCAAAGGAAGCCCTGACATCTGCAAGAGAAACCGAAATAGGGAAAATTTACCAGCCGCCCCCCTTAAACAAAAAGACCTTTAAAGAGATAACATTCGGAAAGGTAACGCCTGAAGGTGTTGAAAAAACCCTCTACAAGTACGTAGCAGGCCTATCACCGCTAAACTGTAAAGAAATAGCTTTCTACATGAGAGAGGGAATGCCTCTTGAAAAAGCCTACCAGACTTTTATGGAAAAACACAAAAATTCAAAAACAGCCTTCATCTACTTTAAGAACGGAAAACCAAAAATACTGACAACGTTCCAATACTCCTGCTTATCAGGAATAGAGTTTAAAATCTTTGAGGAAGACTTAAGTTTTATAAAAGCTTGGGACTACTTTACAAGAGAGAATAGAAAAAGTGATAAAATTGGAAAAATAAAACGAGAATTGAGCAAAATCATTGATAGAAAACTAAAAACAGCCGAAAATAGATTAAAACAAATAGAAAAACCGGAAAAACTTTTAAAAGAAGCTGAAGAGTTTCAGAAAAAGGGAGAACTGTTAAAATACAATCTTCACCTTTTAAAACCGGGAACAGAGTCCGTGCAGGTCAGGGATTTCACAACAGGAAAAGATATAACCATAAAAATAGATCCTGCAAAAACACCGTCAGAAAACCTGAATGCCATATTTAAAAAAGCAAAAAGATTAAGAAGCAGGGCTGAACACGAAAAAATTGCAGAAGAAGAATTAAAAAGAGAAATTGCCTGGCTAAAAGCTTTAAAGGAAAAAGTAAAAGAGTTAGAAAACTATGAAGGACTGCAGGAAATTAAAGATAGCCTCATTCTGGAAAAGAGAAATAAAAAGAAGAAAAAGACAAAACCTTTTAGAGAAATCATTCTACCTTCGGGAAAAACCATTCTCATTGGAAAAAATCGGATTGAAAACGAAATATTGTCACTAAAAGTAGCAAATCCCTGGGATTTATGGTTCCATACAAAGGAAATTCCCGGCTCTCACGTAATTTTGAGGCTTGAAAGGAACGAAACACCAGATGATGAAGACATAGAAACGGCCGCTTCAGCAGCCGTCTTCTATAGCAGAGGAAGAGAATCGGGAAAGATCAAGGTGGACTTCACAAAAGCGGAAAATTTGAAAAAACCGCCAGGTACACCGCCGGGATTTGTCATCTATAGAAATGAAAAAACAATACTGACAACCGCCGAGAAGTTTGAAAAGCTATCGAGAAACAACCTTATCAGGTTTCAAAACGCCTGAATGAACGCTACCAACGCCTAAAAACTTACCGGATTCATCAACAACACAGTACCTGCCATCGGAAACGGGAACAGGAAAATGCCTGCCATTTAAAAACCAGCAAGAATAGGGAGAGGTAACTGTCAACCTATCAAACGGCAAAACTCTATCTACAGGAACAATGTAGTTTCCAACATTATCGGCGTTCAGGATATCAATGGAAACTGCCTCTTCAACAGATATCTTTCCAATGGAAACGCGGCGCAAAGATGTAACGACAGCATCACCACCGCAAGCAACACCTATATCGTGAATTAAAGACCTTATGTAAGTTCCGGAAGAACAGCAGACTTTAAGAGAAAAATCGGGATAAGAAAAAGAAAGAACATCAATAGAATAAATGGTAACCTTCCTTGGCTTTAGCTTTACCTCTTCACCCTTCCTTGCAAACTCGTAAGCCCTTTTCCCCTTAATTCTTATGGCGGAAAAGGAAGGTGGAACCTGTTCTATTTCACCTTTAAAAAAGGAAAGTACATTTAAAAATCTATATTCTGAAACACCTGCCATATCTATATTTTTAACATTACCGTCGGTATCGTAAGTATCACTTGAGAATCCAAAACGTCCGCCAACCACGTAACACTTATCCTGTTTCAAAAGGTACTCTCCAAACCTCGTAGCTTTACCAACAGAAAGGATAAGAAGACCGGTAGCAAGGGGATCAAGTGTTCCGGTATGACCAATCTTGATTTTGAAAGGGAAAAGCCTCCGCACGCCCCTCACAACGTCAAAAGAGGTAACGCCCGAAGGCTTATCTATCAGCAGAAATCCGTCCATAAACCTACTTGCTGGAAGGACTTATAACTTTAGGTGTAATAAATATCAAAAGCTCAGAATTGCTATTTTTTATAACGTCATTCTTAAAGAGCCATCCGAGAAGAGGTATCTTTGAAAGTACAGGTACTCCCGTTTGACTCTTGGATTTCTCCTGCTCATAAATACCACCGATAACCAGCGTGTCACCATTGTTAACCATTATCTGCGTTTTTACATTCCGGGTATCTATAGCAGGTTCAGAATTGCCGGTTATTGCAACATAATCATAATTCGGCTTGTCTTTTTTAATTTCAAGATCAAGAACTATTTTATTATCATTTGTTACATGAGGTCTAACTTTAAGAATAAGTGAGGCCTTTTTAAATTCCGTCGAAATATTTCCGTTTTGGTCTATAACTTTATATGGAATTTCCATACCCTGTTCTATAGTTGCTTCCTTGTTATCAAGAGTAACAACTTTAGGCTGAGAAATTAATTTACTATCACCATTTAACTCTAATGCCTTAAGAGCAAGCTCAGCTCTTACACTTTGCCCTTTATTAAGAATTCCAAGAGCAAGTGTATAAGGTTGAGAAGGAATATTGTAAATATTTCCTATAGCTTGAGAAGAAATAACATTTGGAATTGAAATACCGTCATTCAATTGAAAGCTTCCAGTTTTATACGAATGCCGCCAGTTGGAGCCGGTATAAAATGCAAGATTCCAGTTTAGTCCTAAATCTTTTTCAAAATTTGAACTAACAAGAACTATCTTTGCTTCTATAGAAACCTGCTTGGTAATTTTATCAGTATGTCTGATAATGTCCATTATCCTGTCATAATGTTCTTTAGTCACCTTAAGAATAAGACTGTTGGTTCTCTCATCAACTTCAACAAGTTCTTTACTTGCCGCCTTTACTTTAGAATTTTTACTTTCTGCGCTGCCAAGATACTTTTCTATAAGCTTTGCAACTTCGGAAGCGTAAGCATAATTTAGAGGAACGATATAAGTATTAACCGGTTCGTACCTTACCTCCTGCATAAGGGTCTTCCTGGAAGCTATTCGAAGATAATCTTTTTCTCTAACGTATGTATAACCAAGAGGTTCAAGAACAGCTTTAAGTGCCTCTTGCCAGTTTACAGGTGTTAAAAACCTTATTGAAACTGTTCCTTTTACGTCAGGATCAAAAACAACGTTCACACCAACCGTATCTGCAATAGCCCTCACAACCGTTCTGACATCAGCATTCGTAAAATCAAGCTTAATCTTCTTATTACCTAACTTAGAAGAAGCCGTAGCCATGGGTTTTAAAAACTTAATTTCATAGGTCCTGCCAACCTTCATTACCTGAGCTGGAACTTCTGTTTTCAAACTTATAACAATGTAAGATCTATTTCCAGATGTGTATGTAGAAATCCTGTCAACGAACGGAGAATCCACCTTCTTCTCTGTTGTCTTTAATACAGGTTGTTCAGCTGTTAAAATAATCTTCCCTGGTGATTTTGATATGGAAAACTCAACGTCACCATTAACAGTGATATTAATGCCATCCGTGGTAGTAGTTACAACAGGAGAAACAAGATTGTAAGGGGCTACAACAATTGTTGTAGCCCTGGGATAGGAAGAATAAGAAACTTTCACCTTCTTAACAGGAACTATCTTTATTAATGTACCTTTATTTTGAGGAATAATATCAATGACTTTAGTGATATCATCCTGACGGCCAAAAATCTTTTTGTTAGCAATCTTACAATTTTTAAGATAAAGATTATAAATATCGCCCGCTCTACTTTCAGAAACAATACACTGTTCATCTGTTAAAAGGGTTATTCTCAGTTCGCCATTAATATTCATAAGATTAACATTTGAAATCGTTCCAGCATAGACTGAACCGCCGATAATAGGCAAAACTGTTAATATATTTATTAATTTTCTCATTTCCCTTCCTCCGAATTGAAGTTGATAGTGACAATAGAAGAGATAAGCTTATTTCCCTTCTCCTTGTAAACTTTTAAAACTAATTTGTCGGGTAGAACTTTCAAAACTTTTGCGTTTACATCAACAACATCTCCGGAAGATATCAAATATACTTTACCGGTTTCAGGATCAACAGCCACCGCTTTTAAAGTATTGCCGCTACCTATCACACCCTCAAGAACAAGCTTATCTATAGGTGGCATTTTTAAATCGAAAACTTTAGGCTTTTTAACTACAACAATCATCCTTTTCTTCACTTCAAGCTCCATTTCTTTCTTGTGCCACTCTGCAATCTCACGAATGTAGATAGGGTTTACAAACGGATCAATATAGGCATGAGCGGCTCCCGAAAAAAGCAAAGCTAGGATAATAGCTTTTAAAAATCCCTTCATCTGTTACCTCTTAAGCGTATAAGCATTTAAATTAAGATTAACCTGAACCGTATATTTATAAGAATAGTACTCTTTTTCTTTTTTCTGCCTTTTTCCATTAACTATCTTTTCTACAGTCATTTTTTTCTTCTCTGGTGCCAGGCCAACCATAGACATGTCACCGAAAGTCATTATTCTGTTTGCTTTAACAAGACTTTTACACCAGGATATGAAGTTCGGAAATCTTGTCTTCATAACAACCGTGTAATCAATTTGATTGTAATATTCTTTGCTTTGCTCTTTACCTCTTCTAATTAACCCTATTTCCGTATTCCCGGTATTTTTAGCTATTGACTTTATTATACCGCTCACCTCTTCTCTACCTGTCGGCAGTTTTGCTTCAAGGGCAGCTATTCTGGATTTCAGATTTACTATCTCTTTCTTAAGCTCATTCTTCCTTTTCTCAACGGCAAGAAGCCTTGCTACCTGAACTCTCTTTTGAGAAATCTGCCTGTTCAACTGTTCTATTTTCATGTTAAGAGGATCTATCACATTCATCTTATACACATACAATATAATAATAAGAATTACTATATAAGCTATCCATTTCTGCCATTTAGGTATTTCTGACCACCTTTCTTTAAAATCGTCAAGGAATCCTTCAAATGCCATCACTTCATCTCCACAGTAAACTGAAATTTATAGTAGTGGTAAGTTTTATTGCTCTCTTTAGATTTGTATTCTTCGTAACTCGTCTGCTTAAATTTAACAGTACCAAGATTTTGTTCCACATTTTTTAAGAATTTGGAAACCAATTTCAAATTGTAAGCACCACCTTCAATAAACAGGCTGTTTCCCGACTGGCGAAGGCCAATAAGCCAGACACCATAAGGAACATTATTCCTTGCTGCAAAGAAGTATATGTAACGTGGCACTTCTCTTTTCTTATCCAGCTCACTAATAACCTGCAACTTTTTCTTAAGAACTTGCCTCTTTTTGATCAGCAGCTTTTCCTCTCTTTGAATCTTCCTGAGTCTTACCAACTCCTTGTCCAGCCTAGCATTTTCTTTCCTCAAAGAAAGTTCTTCCAGCTTAAGCTGACCAGTATACCAGCTTAGGCCACCCGTCAGCGCTAAGGCAAGGAGCACTGCCAAAATAATGTCCGGCTTTAAAATCTTCTCTACGAAAGTCTCTTTTTTCTCTAAAAAATTAAACCTTAGCATGTTCGTCACCCTTAAATCTTAGACTTAGTCCGCAAGAAACAGCAAATTCCTGAGCACCTTCAATACCGCTGAAATAAAAAGGCTCTCCAAGCTCAACCTTCTTGTTTGTAAAAGCTTTTAAAAGGGAAACTAAACTTTTCTGTTTTGCTCCACCGCCGAATAGATAAATCTCTTTTACATCTCTTCCAAAACGGTCATTAAAGTTGTCTATCGCCCAGATAATTTCTGTTGATATCTTCCTGATTATTTTTGATATAACCTCATCTAAAGCTTTATCATAAGAGATAGATTCTATGTCATTTCCAAATTTAAGCCTCTCTGCCTCCCCGTAACTTATTAGATACTCTTTCTGAAGCTGCTCTGTAATTGTATTACTACCAATTTCAATATTCCTCGTAAGGTATGGATAGCCACCGTAACTGATAACTATTTTTGTAAATGTTGCACCAATGTCAACAAGGCAAACGCAGTCAATTACTTTATCCGGGTAATTGAGATAGAACTGATTGTTTATAGCACACGGCTCTATATCTATAACCTGAATTTTCAAACCTGCACTTTCTGCAAGAGCAGTGTATTCCTCAAGAATGTCTCTCTTAATGGCGGCTATTGCTATATCTATGTGGTCTTCAGAAATAGAAACAGGCAGTACCTGATACTTAACCACAACCTTATCAAGGTCATCCTCGGAAATAATACCTTTTATGTGTTCAAGGGCTATCTCGTCTGGATTTTCAGATGGAGAAGCACTTATAACGGTATAAAAACAGAGAGAAAGAGGAACATGAACAGCTATATTTTTTGCATCAGGAACCACAGCCTGAACACTCTCTTTCATTTTTGCCGAAAGAGAAACAAAATCAATTATTTCTGTTCCAACAATATAAGACTCTTCATAATCCATTTTACCGTAATTAACAACGCTGTAAAGGCCCTTTCTTTCTCTTAGTTTACAAACTTTAATACTGGAAGTGCCGATATCTACCCCTGTAAAAAGAACCTTTCTCCCCGTAAAAACACCTATGATACTATCAAGATTTATCATTACTCCATCCCCTACAATTTCAATAACAGAGTTAAATTACCAAAGCTGCTTCTTGAATTTTTAATTTCTCCATTATTTCTACAAATATCAACCCAATGTTAATAAATTTCTCACGTATATGTCAAGACTCAGGATGTAATTATACTAAAGAAATCTTTTAAAAATGCAGGATAAGACGTTGATATACATCGAACATCATCAATATAAATCGGTGAAGAAGAAATCAAACCTGCAACTATAAAAGACATAGCTATTCTGTGGTCACCAAAACTTTTTATCTTCCCACCTTTCAATTTTGCCTTTCCTCTTATTCTCATACCATCTTCAAATTCTTCAACATCAATACCTAAAACCTTCAAGTTTGAAACAACAGCCCTGATTCTATCGCTTTCTTTAACCCTTAGCTCAGCCGCGTCTTTTATTACCGTTTCACCTTCCGCCTGAGTTGCAAGGACTGCGATTATCGGTATCTCATCTATTAAACGGGGGACAATATCTCCCTCTATTACAACCGCTTTTAAATCCGGGGAATAAAGCACTTTAATGTCACCAACCTCTTCGCCAGAAACAGTTCTTTTGTTAAGAATTTCAAAATTTACACCCATTCTTTCCATTACATCGAGAATACCTGTCCTTGTTGGATTAAGAATTACATCTTTCAATACAATCTCTGAACCAGGAACGATAGCTGCAGCAACCATAAAAAAGGCAGCGGAAGATATGTCTGCCGGAACATCTATTTCTAAATCTGCTTTAAGGTTTCTATTTCTACCGAGAGAAACCGTTAATCCATCAACTTTAACATCAACACCAAAAGCCTTAAGCATTCTTTCCGTATGGTCACGACTTTTTGCGGGTTCGGTGACATAAACCTCTTCATCTGTAAAAAGACCGGCTAAAAGGATACACGATTTAACCTGAGCACTGGCTTTTGGACTTCTGTATACAATTCCGTTAAGTGGATTCCTGCCAACAATTGTAAGAGGTGGATACTTGCCGTTCTCTCTACCCAAAACGGTGGCTCCCATCTGTCTCAACGGAATGGCTATTCTGTCCATAGGTCTTTTTCTTAAATACTTGTCACCTGTGAGAACGGAATAAAACGGCTGACCGGCAAGAATCCCGGATATGAGCCTTATAGATGTTCCAGAGTTACCCATGTCAAGAATATCAAAGGGTTCTTTTAGAATCTTACCCTTACCACGTATCATTATAATCTTCCCGTCATCTTCTATGTCAACCCCTAAGGACTTAAAAGCTTTAAGCGTATTGAGACAGTCCTCTGAACGAAGAAAATTTTTCACAATCACTTTTCCCTGATTCAGAGAAGCAAGCATTATAGACCTGTGGGATATGGACTTGTCAGACGGCACCCTGAGAATACCTTTCAATTTTCCTCTAAAACTGACCTCATACATACAACAACTCCTTGAAAATAGATTGATAAACGGAGGAAAATTATAGCAATCTATATTAAAATAGACTATGCAATTCCAATAATTTAAAACTCAGGAGGTAAGTTATGAGAACTTTAAATCTGGAAGAGGTGAAAAAGTCTCTTGATGGTATCGTTGAAGTTAACGACAACGGTGTAAAAATAATCAACGAAGAGGCCGTTAGAAAAGGGCTAATCGACAATCTTATCTACACTGCTGTTTTTGGCGAGGACGATGCAAAGCGATTTAGCCGATGGCTTATCAGAGCTATAGCTGTAGAATTTGGAGCAATTCCAGCATCTATACACGACCTCTACGTAAACGGCATGGGAAAGGAAAAATTAGACAGGTGGTTTACAGTGCCCGCCATGAACATCAGAGGCATGTCCTACGACGTAATGAGAAGAATTTTCAAAATTGCCGTTGAAAGGGACATGACAGCCTTTATCCTTGAAATCGCAAAGTCCGAGATAGGTTACACCTATCAGAGACCTGAAGAGTACGCTTCCTGTGCACTTGCAGCAGCTGTTAAGGAAGGTTACAGAGGACCTGTTTTCATCCAGGGTGACCACTTCCAGTTTAAAGCGAAAAACTACTTTGAAGATCCTGAAAAAGAACTTAAAGCTATTCAGGATCTCACGAAAGAAGCAATTGAAGCGGGCTTTTACAACATAGATATCGACCCATCAACATTAGTTGACTATTCAAAACCAACACTCATAGAACAGCAGTATCACAACTATCTCAATACAGCAAAAATGACAGCATTTATAAGAGAGGTAGAACCTGAAGGAATAACTGTATCCGTCGGTGGAGAAATCGGTCATATAGGTGGAAAAAACTCCACGCCAGAAGAGTTTGAAGCCTTTATGGAAGGATATCTTCAAACGTTAAAAGAGTACGGCGAAGATCTCCCTTACATAAGCAAGATAAGCGTTCAAACGGGAACAGAGCATGGTGGCATTCCTCTTCCTGACGGAAGCATTGCAAAGGTGAAACTTAACTTCTCTGTTCTTGAGGCTATTGGCGAAGTCGCAAGAAATAAATACAGCATGTCAGGTGCCGTTCAACACGGTGCTTCTACACTTCCAGACGAACTCTTCCATAAGTTCCCTGAAGTGAAAGCCTCTGAAATTCATCTTGCAACAGGATTCCAGAACATTATCTACGACCACCTTCCTGAAGAGATGAAAAAAGAGATATATGCATACTTAAAAGAAAACTTCAGCAACGAGTGGAAAGAGGGCTGGACGGAGGAACAGTTTATTTATAAGCTTAGAAAGAAAGGATTTGGACCGTTTAAGAAACAGTTCTGGGATCTACCATCAAACATTAAGGAAAACATTTTAGACGCATTAGAAGCAAAGTTCAGATTCCTGTTTGATCAGCTTAAGGTCTACGACACGAAAAAATACACAGATGAATACATAAAACCTGTAAAGGTTCTCCCTAAAAAACCTGAATAATTTGTGAGGGGGCTCACCCCCCCTCTTTTAAACCTACAGCTTCCTTTAATTTCTCAACCTCTTCCCTTGAAAGTTCTCTGTAATATCCTCTTGGCAGATTTCCAAGCTTTAAAGGCCCTATGCTAACCCTCTTCAATTTAAGGACCGGATGTTTGAATCTCTGGAAAAATCTCCTGACAATTCTGTTTCTCCCTACATCTATAGTAATTTCAAGGTACGTGTTTTTACCGGTTCTACTTGGTTTTAGGTATTTAACAGACAGAGGCTTAATAAAACCGTCTTCTAACTTTGCACCCTTTTTCATCCTTTCTACCTCTGCCAGCGTAACCTTTCCCTTTACCTTTGCAATGTAAGTCTTAGGAACGTGGTATCTTGGATGCATCAACCTGTCTGCAAGTTCACCGTCGTTTGTCATAAGGAGAAGACCTTCTGTGTTGTAGTCAAGCCTTCCAACCGGGAAAATCCTTACAGGGTACTTTCTAAAGAAATCTCTTACTGTTGTTCTCCTGTCTCCCTCTACCTTCTCCATTGTAGTTAAAACACCCTGCGGTTTATTAAACAGAAGGTAAACAAACTTTTTAGGAAGCCTGACCCTCTCACCGTCCACCCTTACAACATCCTTTTTTGGATCAATGTCAACTGCAGGAGAATCAACGACTTCGCCGTTAACAGTAACCCTCTGCTGTTTTACAAGTTCTTCCACTTTACGCCTTGCACCAAAACCGGCATACGATAGAAATCTATTTAATCTCATTATTTCCTCCCTCAATAAGGTTATAATATTTCTAATGCTAAATCTTTATCAGGAGAAGTTGCCATGGAAAAGATACTTTCAAAGATAGACCATTCAATCCTCAAAGCAACCACAACGGAAGATGATGTAGTAAAAGGTGCTGAACTAACAAGGAAGTTTAACTTTGCAACATTGTGCATTTTGCCAAAACACGTCAAGTTTGCAGCAACGTTTCTCCCTACCGAAAAGATAGCCACCGTCATCGGATTCCCATTACATGGGGTCGCATTCCGTTCCATAGTTGTTGAAACAGAAAAAGCCATAAGTGATGGAGCAAATGAACTGGATGTCGTACTGAACATCTCTTTAGTAAAAGAAAAAAGGTGGCAAAAATTGGAAAAAGAACTGTCACAAATAAGAGAAATCAGCGAAAATCACATAATAAAGCTGATAATGGAATGCTGCTACCTTACAGAAGAGGAAAAAATTACGGTAGGACAAATTGCCGTTGATACAGGCTGGGATTTTTTAAAAACTTCAACAGGGTACGGAAAGTACGGTGCAACTGTCGATGATGTCAAACTTCTAAAAACGATAGCAAGGAAGAAGGCTAAAGTTAAAGCTTCAGGTGGAATAAGAACACTTGACGATGTCTTAAAATTTATACTTGCAGGTGCCGATAGAATAGGGACAAGTTCCGGAGAAAGGATAGCCAATGAAATCATGCATAGTGGGAAAGTTTGAAAGTTTTCACCGGGGCCATCAGAAATTAATCAGAGAAGCAAAAAAGTTAGCTGACACCGTTGAAATTCTATCAATATGGCCACCACCAGGAAACAAAAATCCGCTCTTCACAGAAAGAGAGAGAGAATATCTGGCAAGAAAGTTCAACGTGCAGCTTCACAACATAAATTTTGAGAAGATAAAAGAACTGTCTCCAGAAGAGTTTTTTATCTTCCTTGAAAACTGTAACTGCAACTTATTAGTGGTTGGTGTTGACTGGAAGTTTGGCAAAAACAGAAGTGGTGATGTAAAAACGGCAGAAACCCTGGGAAAAAAGTACGGGATAAAAGTAGTATCTATCCCACCTGTTATTGAAAATGGAAAAAAGATAAGCACTTCATGGATAAAAGAGCTACTGGAAAATGGACAAATTAAGAAGGCAAATCACCTCTTGGGTTTCAATTTCTTCGTTATAGGCATTTCTGTAAAAGGACAAGGAATAGGAAAAACGTTGGGATTCCCAACTGTGAACATTGAAACAGAAAAAATACTTGTAATACCATTTGGCGTTTACGAAGTGAACATGGAATACGACGGCAAAACCTTCAAAGGCATAGCAAACTATGGCGTAAGACCTACTTTCAAAGGTGTAAATCCCACTTTAGAAGTCCACATAATAGGTGAGGTTTTAGAGGTCAAAGAAAAATCCACCGTAAAAGTGGACTTTATAGACTTTATACGGGAAGAGAGAAAGTTTGAATCTGTTGAAGAGCTGAAAAAACAGATTAAATTAGACGTGGACAGAATTCTAAACAAGTAACGGAGGGAACTTTGAGCGAAACACCTTTTAAATCGGGTTATGTTGCAATACTTGGAAGACCAAACGTAGGAAAATCAACACTTTTAAACAGTTTCCTGGGAACAAAAGTGGCGATAGTCACAGACAAACCGCAAACCACAAGACATAGAATTGTAGGTGTAAAACATTTAGACAACGCACAGGTTGTCTTCCTTGACACACCCGGAATTCACAAGGAAAAATTCGAACTTAACAAATACATGAACGAGGTGGCCTTCAGCGTAATACCGGATGCTGACATAATACTTTTCCTCATAGATGCAAGGACAGGTCTTACAGAAGCTGACAGAAAAATTCTTGACAAAATTGGAGAAACAAAGAGAAAAGAGACAAAAGTTTTTGTTGTAATAAACAAAATTGACGGCGTACCAAAGGAAGAGCTGCTTCCACTCATTGAAGAGATAAACGAAAATTACCCATTTGTTGATGAGATAGTACCAATATCAGCAGCAAGAGGCACAAACCTTGACAGGCTTCTTGAACTAATTATTGAAAACCTTCCAGAAGGTCCAAAATACTATGAAGAAAACATGGTAACAGACATGCCCCTTGAACAGTATGTTGCTGAAATAATAAGGGAAAAAATAATGCTTCTTACATCGCAGGAAATTCCTCACGCCGTTACGGTAAACGTGATAAGCATAGAACCGGGCGATAAAAACCCAAACATGTTAGTCATTGATGCAGATATTATCGTTGAAAGACCTTCTCAAAAAGCAATAGTAATCGGCAAGAATGGACAAAAGTTAAAGAAAATAGGAACACTTGCCAGGCAGGAACTTGAACAAATTTTAGGAAAGAAGATATACCTTAGACTCTGGGTAAAGGTCAAAGAAGACTGGCGAGACAGAGCAGACTACCTTAGAAGGCTTGGCTATGGCTTCTAAAATAAGGCTTGATAGACTTCTATCAGAAAGCGGCTACGGAACGAGAAAAGAAGTGAAACAGATGATAAAAAAGGGAATCGTCAAAGTAAACAGTGTTTCTGTCAAAGACCCTTCATTTAAAGTAGACCCGGAGAAAGATTCCGTCACCGTTGAAGGCGAAGATGTTTTCCACACAGATGAGTTTTACATAATGCTCAACAAACCTGAAGGGTACATAACCTCAACAAAAGATAGAGAACTTACCGTTATGGAACTTATCTGCGATATTCCCCGATTTGAAAACCTTTTTCCTGTCGGAAGGCTGGACAAAGACACTACAGGACTTCTCCTTATAACAAACGATGGCGAACTTGCCCACAGGTTAACCCATCCAAAGTGGAAAGTGCCAAAAGTTTACATTGCAACTGTTAAAGGTAAACTTTCAGAAAAAGAGATAGAAAAACTTGAAAAGGGAATTAACCTTGGTGACTTTGTAACAAAACCGGCAAAAGTTAAAGTCATAACTGAAGATGAAACGACATCAGAAGTTGAGGTTGAAATAAAGGAAGGGAAATACCACCAGGTAAAAAGAATGTTTGAAAAGGTGGGGCACCCTGTCATAAAACTCCGCAGAACTTCATTCGGACCTTTAAAACTTGGCAATCTCCCCGAAGGTGAATATAGATTTTTAACAGACAAAGAGGTAGAGAAGTTGAAGAGAGCAACGGGACTGCTCCCTTAGCAGTCCCTTATATCAGTTAAGAAAAACGTTTAATTTCTTCTTAAGGGCGTACTCTTTCATCTTTTTCTTTGCCCTTGTTTCAAGTTGCCTTACCCTTTCCCTTGAAATACCGAGTTTTTCACCTATCTCTCTTAAAGTTTTAGGTTCGTTGCCGTCAAGACCAAAACGCAGGATGATTATTCTTTTTTCCTGAGGTGTAAGCTGCTCAAGCATCTCTTCAATGCTGTGTTTAAGCTCTTCCTGAACAACTTTTTCCTCTACTTCAGCAGTTCCTTCACCTTTAAGAAAGTCTTTGAAAGTTGTGTCTTCCTCATCACCAACAGGTGTATCAAGAGAAAGCGGTACCTGGCAAACAGTAAGAAGCCTCTCTATGTCTCTCGCTTCCATTCCAAGGTAATCTGCAAGTTCCTCTGTCGTCGGCTCTCTCCCTAACTTTTTGAGAAGCTCACCGTAAGAGCGTGTAATCTTGTTCACTAAAACTGCCTGCTTAACGGGAATCTTAACAGCACCCGTCTGCTGGGCAAGGGCTTGCATGATTGACTGTCTTATCCACCAGACAGCGTAAGATATAAACTTAACCCCTTTATCCGGGTCAAAGCGCCGTGCTGCCTCTATAAGTCCCAAAATCCCTTCAGCAATCAGATCGTGAAGCGGCAAGCCGCAACCAAGATATTTTTTCGCAACACTTACAACAAACCTCAGGTTTGATTCAACCAGCTTTTTAAGGGCTTCCTGATCACCTTCCTTTGCCTTTTTGGCATACTCAAGCTCTTCTTCCCTTGACAGAAGAGGAATTTTGGAAATAGCCTTAAGAAAGGCGTCAAGTGAATCCTTATCAGGAACGAACGATTCAATAAGAGAAGGATCTATTTCAGCATCCAAAATAGATGTATCATCGAAAGGATTTGCATTTTCATTTATATTTTCAAGTAAAAATTCGTCATCACCGAAAACAAACTTTTTCTTTCCCATAATCGCACTCCTTCAAAAAACCTTTTTAAGGTTAGAGGCGGAATTTTATAAGAAGGTAAAAATTCCAAGCCCCCATAAGCTATTTTAACATATTAAAAATTACTTGTTCAATGACGGGGCTAAGCCCCGCAGATTACTCTTCCGCCTTCAAAACAACAAAGAATGAAAATCCATTTCTGTAAACTTTAAGCAAAACACCGCTGTCTTTCGCTTTTTCAACGAGTTTGGCAAAAGCCTCAACACTTTTCACGGGCTTAAGATTTTGAGGTTCCGTCCCTGCACTGACTATAACATCACCTTCTTTAAGTCCAGCGTCATCAGCAGGTGAACCGGGCTTAATGTCCGTAACCACAAGACCAGAAATATTGTCTGGAATACCAAGTTTCTGTTTTAACTCTGGCGTTAGCTTTTGAACTGACAATCCAAGTGTTGAAAGAGCATCAGCCACTATCTCGTGTTGCGGCATCTGTCCAATTTTTACGGTAATTGTCTCTCTTCTACCATTCCTTATTATGCCAAGTCTAACTCTATCACCGGGTTTTGTGTTAACTACCTTAAGTTGAAGGTCGGAAACGCCTTTAACCTGTTCACCGTTATAAGTAACAATTATGTCTCCACTTTTTAATCCTGCCCTGTACGCCGGACTATCCTTTATAACTTTTGTAACAATAACCCCTGACTTAATACCAAATTTAGCCGCAACTTCAGGTGAAACATCCTCAATGTAAACTCCAAGCCATCCTCTTATAACTTTACCGTACTTAAGCAAATCGTGCATAACTTTTTTTGCTATGTTTATGGGCACAGCAAAACCAAGACCTTGAGCATTCCTTACAATTGCAGTGTTGATACCTATAACATTTCCGTAAATATCACAGAGAGGGCCGCCGCTGTTACCCGGATTGATGGCAGCGTCTGTTTGAATGAAGTTTTCTATTGGATTCAACCCAAGACCGTGCCTTCCTTTTGCAGAAATAATACCGTGAGTCACAGAACCGTCCAACCTGTAAGGATTACCAATAGCAATAACAAGCTCACCTATTTTTATCTTGTCAGAATCACCAAGTTTTGCCACAGGAACCTTTTTATTACCAACCTTAATTTTTATCAGCGCAACATCTGTTTTAGGATCAGCCCCTACAACCTTTGCCGTATAAACATCTCCATTGTAAAGTTTCACACGAATCTTTTTGGCTTTATCTATTACATGGTTGTTTGTAAGAATATAAGCCCATCCATTTTTTACTTTAACAATAAACCCTGAACCAAGAGATTTTCTCTCAAATTCTTGTGGCATATCAGGAAACTGAGGCATCGGAAAACCAAATTCCTTAAAGAAATCCCTGAATTCAGGCGGAATGGTGGGGTGCTGAAATTTAACGGTTGAAACAGAAGTAATGTCAACAACTGCCGGTCTAACCTTTTCCGCAACAGACTCGATAACTTTTTGGAGAGAAAGAGCAACTTTATAATCTTCAGGTGTTACGTTAACCTGAGCCTTTACAGGCGTTAAAAAAGATACTGCTGTAGCAGTAGTGAGCACCGCCACTTTTAAGAGCTGTCTTGTGTTCATCGCTTACCTCCTTCTTCGTGCAGTTTTTTGCTATTTTTATACTGCAACTTATTGTAAACCTTCTTTTAGCTTAGCTACAACTTCTCTAACCTTTTTCTCGCTTAAAACTCTTTTAGCACCGATAAACCTCTTTCTAAAATATCTGCTATCAAGAGAAGATATTGCAAGCCCGTGGTTTGAAGAAGAAAAATGGACAAATTTGCCATTTCCGATGTAGATGCCAACGTGAGAAGGAAATCTTGCATACGTTCTGAAAAAAACAAGATCACCAACTTTCAAATGCTCTCTATCAACGGGAACGCCAACATTAAACTGCCCTCTTGCCGTCCTAGGGAGATATATACCTAACTTTCTATAGACTCTCATCGTAAAGGAAGAACAGTCAAGCCCGCGAGACGGGTTGTTGTAGCCAAAAACGTAAGGAGTGTTCTTGTAACGCTTAAATATAGTCGCAAGTATCTTTAAAAGAGAACTTTTATACTGAGGCAAATTCAAAATTGAAAGGCTCCAGTTATCGTATGGAACATCAAGCGGCGTTGATATAGCGTCAGAAAGGAGCTCCGATTCTGTCTCTACAGTGTCTGTAATGGAATAAATATCCTGAGGATTAAGCTCTGAAAGTGTTTTTACTGCCAGTTCCCTTTCAGAGGCTTCCGAAAGTTCTCTCGCCTCCGTTTCAAGTAGATTTATCGTGGCAACGCTTTTTTTCGGCTTTGCAAACCGGCTTCTACCGGGAACAATTAAACGCTGGCCGGGCCTTAAAAGTTTTCCTCTTATACCATTCAGGCGTCTTATTGTCTCAACAGTTGTATGGTATTTGCGGGCTATTTTGTAGAGGGAATCGCCTCTTCTAACAATATATAAATCTGCCCTTGCAGTTACCGGCAGAATGCATAAAGCTACAGCAATTAACAACTTCCTCACCATTTTCCCTCCCTTAACCCACATTACCATAGCATAAATTAACAGATTTGTAAAGGCCTGAAACCTTTTAAGCCTCAGGCCTTATTTTCACTTTCCTCTATCTGACTTTCAACATATTTAAAATAGTTGAATATACCGTCAACCGTTGCATCTTCTATTCTGGAAATAAGTTCCTCAAACAGTATAAACGCCTCCTTCTTAAACTCAACAATTGGATCTTTCTGAGCGTAACCCCTCCAGCCAATACTCTCTTTTATGTGGTCTAACGCTCTCAAGTGCTGTCTCCAGTAGTGATCAAGTGTCTGAAGCATAATGAGACGCTCTATCTCTCTCAACTGCTGGCTTCCTATGAGTTTTTCCTTTTCTTCATACTCCTTTACAAGTCTACCGTAAATGAGATGGAATAGTTTATCTCTCTCATCAACCGCACCTTCAACTTTCATCTCCATAAGTTCTTTAAACGACGAAGGGATATCAAACTCAAGACCGAAACGAAGTTCTAACGCCCTCTTCAATCCTTCGAAATCCCATTCATCAGGAATAATATTTTCCGGAGCATAAAGGTCTATAAGCTTCCAAACAACCTCTTCAATCATGTAGAGAATATCCTCTTTAAAGTTTTCTCCATCAAGCAGTTTATTCCTCTGCTCATAAATTACCTTTCTCTGAACGTTGTAAACCTCATCGTACTCTAAAAGTCTCTTTCTTATCTGGAAGTTCTGGTCCTCAACCCTTTTCTGTGCATTTTCAAGGGCTTTTGAAACCATCTTGTGTGTTATTGGCTCGTCATCCGGAACGTTCATCATTTCCATTAACTTCTTAATTCTGTCAGAACCGAAAAGTCTCAAAAGATC
Organism: Desulfurobacterium sp.; assembly: GCF_027028515.1. Taxonomy (NCBI): domain Bacteria; kingdom Pseudomonadati; phylum Aquificota; class Aquificia; order Desulfurobacteriales; family Desulfurobacteriaceae; genus Desulfurobacterium; species Desulfurobacterium sp. Next base: position 27,138 of record NZ_JALVIW010000057.1, read on the forward strand.
ATCTTCAAGAGAGAGGAAAAATCTTGATTCTCCGGGGTCCCCCTGTCTCCCTGCACGACCTCTCAACTGATTGTCTATACGACGGGCCTCGTTTCTTTCAGTTCCTATGATGTAAAGGCCGCCAAGCTCTATAACCCTTTTCTTTTCTTCTTCCGTTATCTTCTTAAACTTTTCCGTTTCCTCTTTAAGAAGTTCCTCGTACTTTTCTTCACCTACCTTTTCCGGCGTTATTCCCCTCTTCTTAAGTTCCTGCCTGGCCATATATTCAGGATTGCCACCAAGAAGAATGTCCGTTCCACGACCAGCCATGTTTGTTGCTATCGTAACAGCACCAAGCCTCCCAGCCTGGGCAACAATCTCCGCTTCCCTCTCATGATATTTAGCGTTAAGAACGTTGTGTGGAATTCCTTTTTTCTTTAAAAGCATGGATAGATATTCTGAAGCTTCAATAGAGTTTGTTCCAACAAGAACAGGTCTTCCCCTTTTGTAGTTTTTCTCTATCTCCTTAACAACAGCATCGTACTTTGCCTTCATTGTTTTATAGATAACGTCTGGATGGTCTATTCTTATAACCGGTTTATTGGTAGGAATAACAACAACATCAAGTCCGTAAATCTCTTTCAGTTCTGCCGCTTCCGTTTCCGCTGTACCGGTCATTCCAGCAAGCTTTTTGTAGAGACGGAAGTAATTCTGAATCGTTATCGTTGCAAGTGTCTGGTTTTCAGCCTCTATCTTAACCTTCTCTTTTGCCTCTACAGCCTGATGGAGACCGTCACTCCAGCGTCTTCCCGGCATTATCCTCCCTGTGAATTCATCTACGATAATTACCTTGCCATCTTTTACAACGTAATCAACATCCTTTTTAAAAAGGTGGTGAGCCCTCAGAGACTGTATAATTCCGTGGAGCAGGTCAGCAAATTTAGGATCATAGAGATTAAAATCTTTTATACCCGTCATTTTCGTAACAATTTTTTCAACTTCTCTTATCCCCTCATCTGTTAAAACAGCAGTTTTGTTCTTTTCATCAACGGTAAAGTGCTTTTCTTTTTTAAGCTGTCTAACGATAGAATCGGCAATGTAGTAGATATCAACATTTTCCTCTGAAGGACCAGAGATAATGAGCGGCGTTCTTGCTTCGTCAATCAAAATAGAATCGGCTTCGTCAACTATCGCGTAGAAAAGCTCTCTCTGAACCCTTTCATCCTTTGAAAACGCCATGTTGTCACGGAGGTAATCAAATCCAAATTCACTGTTGGTTCCGTACGTTACATCCCTTAAATACATCTCTTTTCTTTCCGGCTTCTCCATGCTGTTCTGAAGATAACCAACAGTTATGCCAAGGTAGTTATAGACAGGACCCATCCACTCTGCATCCCTCTTGGCGAGGTAATCGTTAACGGTAACAACGTGAACACCCTTTTCTGCAAGTGCGTTAAGATAAACGGGAAGCGTTGCCACCAACGTTTTACCTTCACCGGTCTTCATCTCAGCAACTTTCCCCTGATGAAGAACCATACCACCTATAAGCTGTACATCGTAGTGCCTCATTCCAAGAGTTCTCTTTGCAGCTTCACGAACGGCTGCAAAAGCCTCAGGCAGAATTCTGTCCATGTATTTAAACTGTTCTTTTACATCCTTTATCTTGGAAAGTTCTTCCTTCCATTTAGCCGTGAGGGCTTGAAGCTCTTCTTTACTCTTCTTCTCAAACTCAGGTTCCAGCGCATTTATTTTCTCGACAATCGGCTTCATTTTTTTAACTGCTCTTTCGTTTTTACTGCCAAAAAGCTTCGTAAGAACAATATCTATCATTTAAGACCTCCTGATTTTTTCTAAATTTATCGCAGGTGATTGAAAAGATGAAAATAGCATATGAATTTAAATAAGAGGTGACGCACGAGGCGGGAGAGCTCTTTTCGTGAAAGAACAGAAAAATAACGGCGAATTTTCAGAAAAGGTATAAATGGAATCTGTTTCATGCTTGGAACGTTTTGAGGCGGAAAAGAAAGATATCTTTTCTAATCTAAGTTCAATTTCTTTTTTAATGCTAACAACAGCAACCGTTTCTACAGAAGAGCCAACTGGCGAAAAAACCTCTACCGGCGCTTCTCCGCAGGTAAAAACGGTCAAAAAGATAAATCCAACTATAATCGTATTAATTCTGAACTTTTTCATGGCGATTTAAAGATACACCAATAAGTGGAAAGTGTCAAAATATTTGGATGGAACGGCGGGAAACGTTTCCCGCCGTTAAGCTACTATAGTCCCAATTTTCTCTCTATTTCAGCAACCGCCTTTCTTGTCTTTAAAAGGGCATCTGGATTGATAGATATGGTGTCTATACCTTTTTCTACTAAAAATTCTGCAAATTCCGGATAGTCAGAAGGGGCCTGCCCGCATATTCCAACCTTGCGACCTAACTTTTTAGCCTTTTCTATAACGGAAGCAACCATAAACTTAACAGCCTCGTTCCTCTCATCGTATATAGAAGCAACAAGCTCTGAATCTCTATCAAGTCCAAGTGTTAGCTGCGTAAGATCGTTTGAACCTATCGAGAAACCGTCAAAAATCTCTGAGAATCTCTCAGCAAGAATAACGTTAGAAGGAATCTCGCACATCACGTAAACCTTTAAACCGTTTTTTCCCCTCTCAAGTCCATATTCTTTCATTACCTCAAGAACTTTTCTGCCCTCTTCGGGCGTACGACAAAATGGAATCATAACAATCACATTATCAAGACCCATCTCTTCTCTAACCCTTTTTATAGCAATACACTCAAGACCAAAAGCCTTTCTAAACTTTTCTGAATAGTACCTTGATGCACCCCGCCATCCAAGCATCGGGTTTTCTTCCTTAGGTTCAAAGTAAGAACCGCCTAAAAGATTTGCATACTCGTTTGATTTGAAATCGGAAAATCTGACTATAACAGGTTTTGGATAGAAAGCAGCCGCTATCCTGGCAATTCCGTAGGAAAGTTTATCAACGTAAAAATCAACTAAATTATCGTATCCAAACGTTCTCTCATTTATAACTTTAGCAACTTCCGGATCCCTTTCTGCAATAAAGTCAAAGTGCAAAAGAGCAAGAGGGTGGATACCGATGTAATTATTTATTATAAATTCCTCTCTTGCAAGGCCTACACCATCATTCGGCAAAAAGGAAAGTTCAAAAGCCTTTTCTGGTGTTGCAACGTTAAACATGATTGGTGTTTTAACCTCGGGAATTTCAGAAATATCAACCTCTTCAACGGAATACGGTATCTCACCATCATAGACATATCCGTCGCTCCCCTCTGCACAGGAGACAGTAACTGTCTGACCATCTGATAGAAGATCAAGTGCGCCTTTAGCTCCAACAACTGCAGGAACACCAAGTTCTCTCGCAACAATGGCAGCATGACAGGTTCTTCCGCCTCTTTCAGTAACAATAGCGGCTGCTTTATTCATAATAGGTTCCCAGTCAGGATCTGTTATCTCGGCAACAAGTATCTCACCTTCTTTAAAACTTGAAGCATCTTCAGGGGATGAAAGCTTTCTAACTTTTCCACTTGCTATTTTGTTCCCGACAGCAATTCCTTTAAGGATTCGCCTCTCCTCTCTCTCTTCCCGGGGAAGTTCTATTTTATAAACAGTGAGTTTACTCCTGTCTTTCCTTGACTGAACAGTTTCTGGACGAGCCTGAACAATAAAAAGCTCCCCACTTATCCCATCCTTTGCCCACTCAACATCCATGGGACACCATCTACCGTGAAGCTCTGAATAGTGTTCTTCTATCTTTAGAACCCAATCAGCAAGCTTTAAAACTTCTTCATCCGAAAGGCAAAACCTTTTTCTTTCTTCCTCAGGAACAATATCCACTACAGTTCCCTCACCGTCGTCTGTGTAGATAAGTTTTTTCTCTTTATCCCCAAGTTTTCTCTCTATTATTGCCCTGTAACCTTTCTTTAAAGTTGGCTTAAAAACCAAAAATTCATCTGGAACAACCTCACCACCAACTATCAACTCACCAAGGCCGTAAATACCCGTTATCAAAACAACATCCTTAAATCCCGTTTCTGTATCGAGAGAAAAACAGACCCCAGAAGCACCAAGGTCAGAACGAACCATTTTCTGAACACCCACCGAAATACCTACTTTAAAGTGATCAAAACCAAAACTTTCGCGGTAAGATATGGCTCTCGCCGTGAAAAGTGAAGCGAAACAACGCTTTACCGCATCAAGAAGGGCAGCTTCCTCTCTTATATTTAGATAGGTATCCTGCTGGCCGGCAAACGACGCATCCGGAAGATCCTCAGCTGTAGCAGAAGAACGAACGGCAACATCAACGTTTTCCATGTTGTACTTCTCACCAAGAGCACGGTAGTGCTCAAGGATTTCTTTCTCCATATTTTCAGGAAATTTCCCTTCCCTTATAAGAGCCCTTATAACACCGGCTTTTCTTTGAAGATCCTCAACATCTTTAATGTCAATAGAGCTTATAACTTCTATTATCTTATCCCTCAGGTTGTTAAAATCTACAAATCTAAAGTAAGCATGAGCTGTCACGACAAAACCGTCAGGTACGTTAATTCCTTTTGAAGAAAGTGCATTAAGCATTTCCCCCAGAGAGGCATTCTTTCCTCCTACAAGATGAACATCCTCCAGAGTCACCTCTCTTAACCAGAGAACGTCTCTATTGTCCATTTTCAAAAACCCTCCATATTTTTTATAGTATATTTATAGTAGGTGTCTTATAATGCAATTATAACTTTTACGGAATATTCTATAAGGGAGGAACCATGAAAAAGATAGCAGCCCTCACTGCCGCAATACTGCTGTTGGTTACCGGAATACCGCAAAAAAGCCATGCCGAGGAAAACGCAACAGGTAAAACAAAGACATCTTTCAATCTTCCGGGGAATCAGTGGCGCGTAGGACTTGATACCATCATTGCAGGAAGAATTAAGAGAGACGACAACGGTACTCCAAAGTACCTTTTTGGAATAAGTGCCGGATTAGGATTCGCCTTCAGATACTATTTCACTGTAAAAGATGAACTGCAGGCGGTCCATCCATACCTTGAAGGGGGAACAACCATGGTAATTTATCCATACTTCGGCGGTGGTGCAGAGTATGACCTTCCAGACGGGAACGACCCTACAGGCGAAAGTGGCGTCTTTTCTGTAGGTGGTGGATTATACTTCTTCAGCAAGTTCTTTGGTGCCAACTTTGTCCCACTACCAGTAATAACCATTTCTTACAGTTTCAAATAAGATGGAAGTGGGCCACCTCTACGTACATGTACCATTTTGCCGGACAAAATGTCCCTACTGTGATTTCT
>NZ_JALVIW010000058.1:0-32145 GCF_027028515.1 Desulfurobacterium sp.
TAACCGCCGTAAAAGATTAACCCTCCTATAACAACACCGGCAATAATTTCAACAATGGGAGGATAGATGCCCTGAATAAACTTTATCTTCATAAACTGCTTTACATAACGTTTATTCTCTTCTTTAAAAAGGTCGGAAAACCGCTCTTCAAGTAAAAAGAGTTTTACCTCTCTTATGTTTTTAACACCATCAAACAGATGAGCTGTAAGGTTAGCAAGTTTCTCCTGCATCCTGAAAGTGTACTTTTTAACTTTTTTTCCAAACTCAGATATAACAATACCTATTAGAGGTAATGCAACAAATCCGGCAAAGGCAAGCCTGGGATCCATATAAATAACCGCAATCATCAATCCTATAGATGTTGTAAGATCCCTCATAAAAGCAACAACGTATCTTGCTGTAAATTCCTGCAGAAGCGCCGTATCATTGATTATCTTTGAAACGAAAGAGCCCGCAGACTCTCCCTGAAGCACATCCATCGGTAGCCTCAAAACTTTATCGTACAAATCCTCTCTCAACCTTGCTATCACCGTTTGACCAAGGTATGAAGCTGTATAGTAACTGAAAAAGAAGGCAACCCCTTTAACAAGGAGAAGTCCTAAAAGAATAAAGGGCAGGAGTTTTAGCATATGTTCGTTTTTAGTAACGAAGACAGAGTTTATTATATCCTTTATGAAATACGCAAGATAGGATGTTACCGCCGAATGAACCAACATGGCAACAACTGTAACTATCATTAAGAACTTGTACTCTTTAATGTAACTAAATAGCCACCAGGGAAACTTCTTCAAAGTTTTTCTCCTGAACGTAGTTTATCAAGAAGGTAAAAATTTATACCCAATATAAACATAAAACAGATCTTAACTTCAGCATCTGTAAAGTTATTTTCAAAGAAACCGGCTGCGGCAAAGCCAGCATACATAGAGGCAAAAGCGGCAAAAAGTGGCTCTGAAAATTGAGAAAAGCCACGAATATTCATTACCACTAAATACAGAATAAAACTGATATAACCAATCAACCCTAAAATTCCAAAATCTGTCAGGTATTTTATATATATGTTATGACTTAAACAATGGTAGAATTGCTTATCACAAAGATTCTCCACCTTAGGCGGCTTCTTCCCAAGAACTTTTTCATAGCTCTCAGGTATATATTTACAACACATATCCTTACCTACAACCGGTGCACCAATCAATTTCTGCTTAAAAGAAAAGTCATTTCTAATAGCTTTGTAGTGTGAACGCCAGATGATCAATCTTGTGGTATTGCTACCGTTAGTTTTTGTATTTAAAATGCTCTCAAGTCTCGCCTTTAAAGGTGTAAAAACAAAAGCCATACAGATGAAGATGGCAAAAAAACCGGAAAAATAGAAAAACCCTTTCCTTTTATAAATCAACAAAAACAGAAAAGTCAAACCCACAAACATCCCTATCCAGTAAGAGCGGCTCTGATTCAAAATAACCGATAGAAATAGAAAAAACGCCACAAGCCTGTAGAGTGAATTCTTATATCTAAGGCTCAACCCGACAAAAAGAAAGAGCAAGAGAAAAAGAACTCCCCCCGTAGTTAGCTGATGGAACAAACCTTTTGCCCTGACCGGCTCAAGAAACAAATGAAACCTTGAAAGCCGGAAATGCTTTATATTCTGATGAGTAAAAGCCTCAAATATTACAGAAAAGGCAAGAGCAAGAGAACTAAAAGATAAAAATTTCAAAAGTCTTTCTAAAGACAACCCTTTCTTAAGTCTATCATAGACGAGAACCACTGGAAAAAGGTGATGATTCAAGGAACTCTGTTTCCAAGCTTTTCTAAAATCTTGTGAAAGAACAATAGAAACAGCCTCCGGAACTACAAAAAAAGTTAAAGGTTTAAGATCAGGTAACTTTACACTTTCACCACCGAGTAAAAGTAAAACAAGGCCTAAAACACCAACACCAATAGCAATATTGTCACCGGCTACAGAGAGAGGAATTGTAAAAGCAAGCAAATATACAGAAAGTGAAAGAAAAACTGCGCCAACTTTCAAAAGTTTCAATCTCATGAAAAGCTCCCAATCTCGGTTTGATAAAATTCTGTAGCAATAAATCAAATTCCGCAGGAGGCTAATTTGAAACCTGTTAGAGCTATTATATCCGTATCTGACAAAACCGGCATCGTCCCATTTGCCAGAGAACTTAACAAAATGGGTGTAGAAATCATCTCAACAGGCGGAACGGCAAAGCTTCTAAAAGAAAACGACATTCCCGTAAAAGAGATCTCTGAAATAACCGGATTTCCCGAAATAATGGAAGGAAGAGTAAAAACACTCCATCCCAAAGTTCACGGTGGCATCCTATCTAAAAGAGACAACCCTGACCACATAAAAACGATGGAAGAATTAGGCATAGAGCGAATAGACATTGTCGTAGTTAATCTCTACCCCTTTAAAGAAACCGTTAAAAAAGGTTCTTCCTTTGAAGAGATCATAGAAAACATCGACATTGGCGGGCCAACAATGGTAAGGGCCGCAGCCAAAAATTTTAAGTACGTGACCATAGTAACAGATCCTGCAGATTACGACAAAATCGTAGAAGAACTTAAGAGCACTGGCGAAATCTCGCTTAAGACCAGATTCTACTTAGCGAAAAAGGCCTTTAACCTGACAGCCCACTATGATGCTGTAATAACAGAATACCTATTTTCCGTAAACGAAAAAGGTAAAAAGAACACTGAGCCGCCAGAATTCAGAAATCCACTAACAATCACATTTGAAAAAATTCAGGATTTAAGATACGGTGAAAATCCACATCAGAGAGCAGCATTTTACAGAGAGATATTTAACGAAGAACCCTGCGTAACAAACGCAGAAAAGATACACGGAGCGAAAGAACTTTCCTTTAACAACATCTACGACATAGACGGTGCGTTCAATTTAGTGTTGGAGTTTGACCCCGAAAAAGACGGCATCGCCTGCGCAATAATAAAACATGCCAACCCCTGCGGAATGGCCATAGGGAAAACACCTGAAGAGGCATATGAAAAAGCACTTAAAGTTGACCCGGTTTCCGCCTTTGGTGGTATCATAGCGTTTAACGCGACTGTTAACGAAGAGGTAGCTAAACTTATAGTTCAAAGATTTTATGAATGCATAATAGCACCGAAGTACTCTGAAAATGCCCTTGAAATACTAAAAACGAAAAAGAACTTAAGGGTGCTTACAACAAACGGCCTTAAAAATCTTACCCTGCGGGGTGAGAACTCACCGTTTGACTGCAGGAAAGTTGTTGGCGGAATGCTGGTACAGGATAGGGACCTCATCACAGTAGTACCGGAAAAGCTAAAAGTCGTAACAGAAAGAAAACCTACGGAAAGAGAGTGGAAAGACCTTCTCTTTGCATTTAAAGTAGTAAAATGGGTAAAGTCAAACTCTGTAGTTTACGCCAAAGACGGCGTTGCCATAGGAATAGGTGTAGGACAGACATCCCGCGTTGACGCTGCAAAATGTGCTGCTCTAAAAGCAAAAGAGATGGGACTTGACATGGAAGAATGCGTCCTCGCAAGTGAAGCTTTCTTCCCATTTAGAGACAGTGTTGACGAAGCTGCAAAGGTTGGTGTGAAGGCCATTATACAGCCGGGCGGTTCAATAAGAGACAATGAAGTAATAGAAGCGGCAAACGAACACGGAATGGCAATGGTATTTACAGGGATAAGACACTTTAGACATTAAGGGGGAAAGGATGGCAGAAGAGCAAAAACAGCAACAACAGCAGGTAATCGTAGGGACCATGCAATACAGGGTAACGATGGGTGAAACGGATGCATACGGTGTAATGTACTACGCCAATTACTTCCATCTTTTTGAAAGAGGAAGAACAGAGCTTTTCAGAGCTTTAGGTATTGAATATAGACAGATACTTCAGCAGAGACAAATTTTAATGCCTGTTGTTGAAACCGCCTGCAGATACATGGCCCCTATTGTTTACGACGACCTAATAACAATAGAAACGGCCATCACAAACATAGAATCAAGAGGCATAAGGTTTGACTACAGAATAATAAGAGACGAAGCTGTACTTGCGGTTGGATTCACACAGCACATATTTATAGACCCGCAGGGAAGACCTGTAAGTTTTGGAAAGGAAGTTTTAGAGCAACTCAAAGCCAAAGGCCTCATACAGGAACAGCCACAGGAAGCAAAACCACCTGAAAGCGAGGAAGAGGTCCAGGAAAAGCTCAAAAAGTTTGTAATAGAAAAAATTCAGAAACCTGAAGAGAACAACTAACAATCAGGAGGGGCCTACGCCCCCCTTCCTTCTTCGGAGAAACGATGAAAAAGAGAAGCATAAAAGAAATTTTAGAGAGACGGAAGAAAAAGATAGATCACTCAAACGAAGTTCTAATAGGCAAAATCGTTGGAGCTCACGGGATAAAAGGTGATGTAAAAATTAAACCCGAATCTGACATTTTTGAGAGACAGATATCTCACGTTAAAACACTTTCTGGATACAGAGGAACGGCGAAAAAAAACCTTACAATTGAATCAATTAAGCCTTACAAAAACATATTCATAGCAAAGTTCAAAGAGATAGAAGACAGAAACCAAGCAGAATCTGCGATAAATACAGAACTTTACATAAAAAAAGAAGATACAGCACCTTTAGAAAGCAATGAATTCTTCTTCGAAGATCTGATTGGTTGTACAGTAGTAACAGAAGAGAAAAGCACTGTAGGAAAGGTAAAAGAAATAATGGAAATGCCGGCAAGCCACATACTTGTAGTAGAAAAGGAAGATGGGAAAGAAGCCCTTATACCGTTCATAGATGAATTTGTAAAAGATATAAACGTAAAAGAAAAAATAATCACAATAAAACCAATAGAGGGCCTCATCTAATGCCTTCTTTTGATGTTTTAACCGTCCTTCCGGGACTGTTTTCAGGCTTTCTCACAGAAGGCGTTATAGGAAGAGCCATAAAGTCGGGAAAGGTCAGCGTAAAAATTCACAATTTGAGAGATTTCACAACAGACAGGCACAGAGTGGTTGATGATGTTCCTTACGGCGGTGGACCCGGCATGGTTTTAAAACCGGAACCTATATTCCGGGCGTTTGATCACATCTGCGAAGAGAGGGGAAAAAAACCGTACGTAATTTTAACTGAACCCTGGGGAGAAACTTTTACACAGAAAAAAGCCATTGAATTATCAAAAAAAGAGAACATACTCATAATATGTGGAAGGTACGAAGGCGTCGATGAGAGAGTGAAAGCGATAGTAGATGAAGAGATATCAATAGGAAACTATGTTTTAACAGGCGGGGAACTTCCAGGCATGGTAATAATGGACGCCGTTATAAGACTAATACCCGGTGTTCTCGGCAGCAGAGAATCTCTTGAAGCAGACTCCTTCAGTGACAGAGGCCTTATGGGATATCCAAACTACACAAGACCTGTAGAATATAGAGGAATGAAGGTTCCAGAAATCCTTTTATCAGGGCACCATAAAAAGATAGAACTGTGGAGGAAGGAAAAATCTATAGAAAAGACGTACCTTAGAAATCCATCATTAATAGAAAAACTTCTTAAAGACGGAAAATTCTCAAAAGAGGAAGAGAGAATCGTCAGAGAGGTAATTAGAAAGTTTTCCAATAAGGTAAAAGGATCCAACGACGGCAATCGGTCTATCTAAAACAGTTGAAATATCCTTCACAATAGCGGCAGAGCCTGAAAATTTTCTGATATCTTCAGCGGAAAGTGCCCTTTCATTATCTATTTCTGTAACAAATAATCGTCTTCCTCGCGATTTTGTATAGCTTTCAAGAATTGACATAACCCTTTTCACGTCTTTATCCCTTAAACCAGAATAAAGAACATCCACTTTTAGCTCGAGAAGCTTCAAAGTTTCAACAAACTTCTTTACGGCATCAGGATTATGGGCAACATCCACTATTAAAAGAGGTTTTTCCCTTACAATCTGAAATCTTCCCGGAAGCTTCACGCTGGACAATCCCTTCACAGCTTTTGAAACTGAAAACTCTTCGCCAAAAACTTCTTTTAAAATAATCTTTGCAGCTGAAACGGCCGTAGCACTGTTTACAGCCTGATGAAAACCGTAAAGAGGAACTAAAAAGCGAAATGCCGTATCCTCATCCCTGTAAAAAGCCTCTGTTCCTGAAAGAGAAACATTAACATCTAAAGTGGAAAAATCCCTGCCGTAAGCGATAATCCTATCCGTAAACTTTTCTGCAAGCCTGAAAACAACCGGCGGATTATCGGAAATAACAACAGGAATCCTATCCTTTACAACGTGCAACTTCTCAACAGCTATCTTCTCTATCGTATCACCAAGGTAATCTTTATGGTCAAAATCAATGTGGGTGATAACCGCTAAATCGTGAGAAATGGCGTTTGTAGCATCAAGCCTTCCGCCAAGTCCAACCTCGTAAACGACAAAATCACAATCTTTAAAAAGAAAAACAGCAAGCAAAAAAGCAGCCTCAAAGTAAGTCAGAGAGAATTTTTCAACAACAGGCAAAATTTCTCTAAACGCCCTATTCAAAGTCTCTGTATCAACCTGTCTGAGATCCAAGCGAAATCTCTCGTTGAACCTTAAGATGTGTGGAGATGTAAAAAGACCCACCTTTTTTCCGTGCTCCTTCAAAATAGAAGCAATACAAGTGGAAGTGGAACCTTTGCCGTTGGTACCGGCAACAATAACGGATGGAGGCAGAGAAAAAGAAAGGGTGCTTAAAGCACCCTTTATCCTGTCAAGCTCGATTTTCCAGACAAACTCTTTACTGGCAAAATAGGTCTCAAAATCAGTCACCTAAGCAACTACCTTCTCTGTAAACAGTTTAAGAAAATGGACTATCGTATCCTTTAAATCTTCCCTTGGAACAACCATGTCTATCAATCCGTGTTCAAGGAGAAACTCTGCCTTTTGAAAACCTTTTGGAAGTTTCTGTCTTATCGTTTGTTCAATGACCCGGGGGCCGGCGAAACCTATAAGAGCCCCAGGCTCTGCAATAATCACATCCCCTAAAAAGGCAAAGCTTGCAGAAACACCACCCATCGTAGGATGGGTAAGAACAGAGATGTAAGGAACCCCCCTTTCCTCAAGACGAGCAAGGGCTGCTGATGTTTTGGCCATCTGCATAAGGGAGATAATTCCCTCCTGCATCCTTGCTCCTCCTGAAGAAGAGATACAGATGAAAGGTATCCCTTCCTCTGCAGCCCTTTCTATGTTTCTTGTAATCTTCTCGCCGACCACCGAGCCCATACTTCCACCCATAAACTTAAAATCAAAACAGGTAACGTACGCATCTATTTCGCCAATTTTTCCTTTAGCATTCACAACAGCATCTTTTAAACCCGTTTTTCTCTGAGCAGAAGCAAGTCTTTCAGTGTACGGTTTACGGTCACTAAACCCTAAAATATCTTTTGGCTCAAGCTCTGTATCAAGTTCCTCATACTCCCCTTTATCAAAAAGGGAAAAGAGTCTTTCTCTTGCTTCCATCGGAAAATGGAAGCCACACTTTGGACACACCATCAAATTCTTTTCAAGCTCACCTCTGAACAGAAGGCTTTTACACTCGTTACACTTTATCCATAAACCGGAAGGAACCGCTGAAGCTTTTGTTTCCCCGGTATCTATTCCTTTCTTAAACAACTTTCTAAACATACTTTATCCCTTAAAGCAAATGATGTCAGGCAGTGTATTTAAAAGTTGAATAAAAGCGTCTGAAGAAATGGTGTAATAAACTTTATTCCCCTCTCTCTTTTTGTCAACTATCCCTTTATAGCGAAGTGTCCTGAGATGCTGCGAAAGAGAAGACTGAGAAATTCCCAATTCTTTCTCAAGGTCTGTTACACACATCGGTTTTTCTTTTAACTTAAAAAGAATCTTTAATCTTACCGGAGAAGCCAGCGCTTTCAGACATTCCGCTCCTTCTTCAAGTCTCCTGTCGTCAAGCATTTTAGAACCTGTCTTAGCCATATAAACCTCCTGAAAAGAATAACAAAATATTAATTTTAGGTGCACTATTTTAAATTATAGAAATCTTGTCTGGTGTTGTCAATGTCTTATATGCTAAAAAATGAAATTCTATCTATTTTGTATCGAGAATTTAAAAAACCATCTCTCTCCAAAAATCAAAAACCACTTTTTAAGCCATTCATAAAATAAAATCTTTTCTAAAAACAACAAAGTGCGGGTTCAATAAATCTCTTTTATTGTAAATTAATGGTTTACCTGTTTCATAATTAACAACCCGTCCGCCTGCCGCTTCAACAACTGCCTGGCCAGCCCCGGTGTCCCACTCCATTGTAGGTGCAAGCCTTGGATAAACATCAGCTTCCCCCTCTGCCACAAGACAGAGCTTTAAAGAACTTCCTTTAGAAACCGTTTTTATCTTGCCAAACCTCTCTTCTATCTCTTTTATAAAAGCCTCTGTTTCAGGATTTCTATGGGAACGGGAAGCAACAACAACCACTTCCTCTCTCTTACTCTCTACAGGAAGCCTTACCGCTACCTTTTCTATTTCGTTCCAGAACCTTTCAGGAGAAGTTATCTCTTCTAAAAAAGAAAATTTGCCATTTTCAACCTTGAAAGCTCCTATCTTTTCCGCTCCATAGTAAAGCGTTTTTACAACAGGTGCATAAACAACCCCTAAAATTGGCCTTCCATTCTCAATAAGAGCTATATTAACCGTAAATTCACCATTCCTCTTAATAAACTCTTTGGTTCCATCAAGCGGATCTATAAGCCAGAAGCGCTTCCACCTGCTCCTCTTTTCATAAGGAACTGTTTTTCCTTCTTCCGAAAGTATAGGATAATCAGGAAGATGGGAAACTATTATCCTGTGAGAAAGCCTATCTGCTTCTGTAAGAGGTGATTTGTCCGCCTTTTCTTCCACCTCAAAATCTCTCTCATAGACAGAAAGAATAGCTTCACCGCTTTTTAAAGCTGTCGTTATTGCTGTAATTGCTGTAAAGAGTAAATCTTTCATAATTCTATCCTCTATATATCTATTTTTACATCATACGGTTCAGGCTGCGGTTTACCTATGAACCATCCCTGACCAAGACCAACACCGATTTCTCTCATAAGTGTGTAATCCTCTTCGTCCTCTATAAACTCAGCTAAAACCCTCAGTCTAAAAGGCTTGGCAACCTCAACTATCGATTTCATAATCGTCAGGTCCCTTATATCTCTCTTCGCTCCTTTAACGAATTCTCCGTCTATCTTAAGAATGTCTGCAGGAAACTTTTTAAGGTAACTGTATGAGGAGTAACCTGAACCAAAATCGTCAATAGCTATCTTTGCATTCATATCTCTAAAAATCTGAAAGATACTCTGAGCAACGTTCATCCCCATAACTTTCTGCGACTCCGTAATCTCAATGACAATATTGGAAGAGTTTAGATTCCTATCTTTCACAACCCTCCATATATTATTGAGTTCCTTAAAAAAGTATTTCATAGAAAGATTGAAGAAAAGCTTATAACTATTATCAAGATAAACAGAGGCCTTTTCAAAAATGATCTTATCTATTTCAGGAATTAGATTAAACGTGTTTGCAATATCAATAATATAATCTCCTTTTAAAACTTCGTCACCGTGAAATATTCTGGCTAAAACCTCATAACCGTAAATTCTCCCTGTTCTGAGACTCACTATAGGTTGAAAGTAAGGAATCACTGTCCGCTTTTCTACAGCCTCAACAAGCTTAAGACGTATTTCCTGCATCTTATCAAAATTGCTCGATTCGTTATCTATAAAAACAATACAGTTTTTTCCCCTCCTCTTTGCACTGTAAAGTGCCTCCTCGGCCTTTTTAAAGAGATCACACACATTCCCCTGATCTCTTGTGTAAAACGCAACACCGCAACTTGTGGTCAGAGAGAAAAAGTCCCTTCCTATTTTAAAGTTCAATCTCTCAAAATGCTTGTTGTATATCTCCTCTATTCTGCGAAACCCGAGCACCGGATCAAGACCTCTAACAAGAATGGCAAAACTGTTTGAACCAACCTTACCAATAATGAAAGAAGAACAGTACCGGGTAACAACCGAACAGACCTTTTTAGCAACGGCAGAAATTACTGCATCTCCCATACGGTAACCGTATGAAAAATTGACCAATTTAAAGTCATCAACATCAATGATGAAAAGAGCAAGGTTATCGTCTTTAAGAGATGCTACCTTCTCTAAAAACTCCGTCCTATCAAGAATAGCCAAAGAGGAACCACTTTTAAATTCATGGGTCATAACTTCAAATCTTCCCTTTCCGAAAGTATTTCTCCTATCTGGTTTACATCTTTATCACCACGGCCCGATAGATTCATTATAACAACTTTATTTTTCAATTTTGATCTATTTTTAATAAGCCATGCCACAGCATGAGAACTCTCAAGTGCCGGAATAATACCCTCTGTTTTTGAAAGAATTTGAAACGCCCTTATCGCCTCCTCATCCGTAACCGCATCGTATTTTGCACGGCCAATATGGTGAAGCAGAGCGTGTTCAGGGCCAACACCCGGATAGTCAAGACCCGCAGATACAGAATGTGTCGGTAAAACCTGTCCATCTTCGGTCTGAAGAAGGTAGGATTTGGCACCGTGAAGAACGCCAAGAGAACCTCTGCATATGCTGGCTGCATGCTTGCCGGTATCAAGGCCGTAGCCACCTGCCTCAACACCTATGAGTTCAACCTCTTCATCCTCAACAAACGGATAGAAGATTCCCATGGCATTACTCCCACCGCCAACACAGGCAACAATCATATCTGGGAGCCTTCCCTCTTTTTCAAGTATCTGTTCCTTCGCTTCCCTTCCGATAACAGCCTGAAAATCTCTAACCATTTCCGGATAAGGATGTGGACCTACAACGGAACCTATTATGTAGTGGGTTGTTCTAACGTTTGTAACCCAATCGCGAATCGCCTCATTTACTGCATCCTTCAGTGTTCTGCTTCCTGACTTAACAACCTCAACTTTCGCGCCTAAAAGTTCCATCCTGAACACATTCAGTGCCTGACGGTGAACATCCTCTTCACCCATATAAACAACACATTCAAGCCCTAAAAATGCACAGGCCGTTGCCGTTGCAACACCGTGCTGACCGGCGCCGGTTTCAGCGATAATCCTCTTTTTTCCCATCTTTTTCGCAAGAAGAGCCTGTCCAAGAGCATTGTTTATCTTATGAGCTCCGGTGTGGTTTAAGTCCTCCCTTTTAAGGTATATCCTGACACCGCCACCGATGTACTCAGACAAACCTCTCGCAAATTGAAGAGGTGTAGGCCTTCCAACGTAATCTTTTAAAAGCGCATTAAACTCTTCCTGAAACGCCTTATCATTCTTATAGTAGTAGTAGCTCTCTTCAAGTTCAGAAAGTGCCGCCATTAACGTTTCAGGGACAAACTTTCCTCCAAATATGCCAAACCTTCCAAATTTATCAGGAAATTTGTACACGCTACACTCCTCCAGAAAAATTTACAATGTAAAGTATAAAAGATATCCGAAAAATTTCCTAATAAAAAAGCCCCTCTTTAAAGAGGGGCTTTAAATGTACCGATATTAAAATCAGTTAAAGCATTGAGCTTAACTCTTCAAGGATGTGTTCAACATCCTTTTTTCTTACCTCTTTTCTTGTGGCAAAGTCTTCAACCCTTCCGTTCAACCAGAAAAGATAGTTCGCCTCTTTGTAATCCTTTGAAATCTTGCCTCTCATTACTGGTCTAAAGTAACCAATAGGTCTTGACCAAAGGGTAACATCTTCAGAACCGCACCTTTCGCAGACCGTCTTTCTACCAACCATCTTATGACCACAGGTATTGCAGGTTGTTAAAAATGGTGTCTTTGTAAGGTACTGAATGGGAAAATTGTCAATTATGTTGAATATGAGTTTTTCCTGCTCTTCCGGTGTCATCTCCTCTGCTGTGAAAAGGTGAAATATACTTCCACCGGTAGCGTAACTCTGAAAGTGTGAATTCACATCTATCTGCTTGAGCAAATCCCCTTCCTGAAACGGTGCCTGAAATCCCGACGTTAAGAACACCCTTTTATTTGCAGGATCACCATTTACACATATCTTCGGTGTAATTTTCTGAACTTTCTCCATCTCTTACCTCCCAACCGGTATATCAAATATGCGCTCTCCAAACTTCTCAAGCGCCCTATCTATAAATCTATTAAGTTCCGGATCCACTGAAATCTCCTTTTCCCTCTCTCCTGAAAGTACCTGAGCAATGGCATTTGCAAAAGCGATATCCTTTTCAGCCATTCTGCACGCTGCGTTTTCAGACGGCGCATACTCAAGAGAGTAGAGAACCTGATCTTTCTCCATAAACTCGTGAAGCTTCTTGTAGAGATACTGAGCTATCCTGTGCGCATACTCCTTTGCTTCATCGTTAAATAAACCGCCTTCAAAACCGGCATTAACCATGCCTTCATGTACACCAACAACGGAAAAGATGTTGAAGAGAGACTTATCATCCTTTTGATAGAAAGAAAGATATGGATATAGATCGTTCCAGTGTTTTTTAAGCCATGCTCTCTTCCTTTGAAGAGCCTTTGCACCGATATCCATCACGTAATCTATCATGGCCGTTAAAAAGTCAAAATCCTGCTTTGCAAGGAAGAGTAACCTGTTCATATTAATGGCATAAACACCTATACCGCCGACACCTGAACCGGAATGGAATGGGTTGGAACCTGTTACCGCTTCAACCTGTGAAATATCAAACAGCATACGGCAACAGTTACTGTAAATCATACCCTCATCAAAGGGCTTTATGTAAGGATTTTTCTTCTTGTAGATGGAATCTTTCATAAATGGTTCTGTCTTGTAATTCTGAACGTAGAATCCTCCAAAGTACTCTGACTCCTTCAACAGAAGCTTCCATGCAGGATTGTTCTTATCAAAATCGTCGGTTACATTAACCGTAATGAGCGGAAATGTAAAAGGATTTCCGTCTGCATCACCCCTCTTCATAGCTCTAATAAAAGCTTCATTTATCCTGTCAAAGTACTCTGAAGGAATCTCACCGTAGGTGTATGAGAGAAGTTCGCCTGCATATATAACAGGCTCATCTTTTAGCCTCGTGTTTGGCTTCGCAAAATCAAGGGTTATGTTTGAAAACGGTGAGTTTCCACTTCTAAACGGAAGGTTAATGTTGTAGAGAAATTCCTGCCAGATGTTTTCAAGTTCATAATCGGTGTATTTTTTCTTCCCCGTTTTCTCCATGTGATAGAGGTAACCTGCAGCAACGGTTGATATATCGTTAAGAGAAGTTGCACCTGAAACTTCCTGTGCAACGAGACATATCAGATTCGCACACTGCATAAAGAGTGTTTCCAGTCTCTTTGGAGGCGCCGCCCTCCTTTCGTTTTTCGCATTACTCCTTAAGCCGTAAAACGCTATATCTTTGGAAGAAAGACCAATACAGTAAGCGGAAAGCCTGTATGTCTGATGATGGTAAGCCCATCCCTCTTCATGATGAATTCTGACAGGAAGCCCGTCATATATAACATCAAAGAGGTAATCTTTCATTACGTCACCAACAACAACATGTTCAAGAGTGGGAATTCCTCTAACAAAGTTCGCATTGTTTCTGGCAATATCATCATTACCGATGAAAAGGTCAATAAGCCTGAAATACTTGTTCATTACGCCTCCACACTGTAAAAAGGATTAATTTGATAGGGAATCCCTGTTGACTCAGCAAAAGTTCTTATATCAGATAAGTCTTTCTCCGTTAATAAGGGATACCTAACAGTTCTTAATATAGTCAATTGAGAACCATTTTCAAGAGTGAATTTCTTAATTTTTTCAACAGATTTTTTTAAATTTTCAACATACCAGGATAATTTTTTATCATTTTCAAGTTTATTAGAAAATAAAATCTGTTTAAATCTCGCTTTTTCTTCATCAGAATAAACATCTTTTATCGGAATTTTAATATCTAAAGCAAATCCATCCACCATTTTATTCCTTATAAGCTCTTCTATTCTGTCAGGTAATGTTCCATTAGTATCTATCCTTACTGGAAAGTCTGCTTTCCTGATAAATTTTAAACCTTCCTCCAGTCTCTTTTCAAGAGTCGGCTCACCACCAGAGATAATTATCAGTTCAACGCCAAGGAGTTTTAGTTTATCAAGCTTCTCGGATAGTTTTTCATAAGAAATAAATCCTGAACGGCTGTCAAACGAGAGTTTGTTATGGCACTGAAAGCATTCAAGGTTGCACAGGGGTATGTACGTATAGAGAACGGCTGATTGAACACCTGGCTGATCCTTAAACGTAACCGGCGTCTCAACATCAAGGAAAGGGGAGAGAGGCATCACGCCTCCTCCCTCAATTCATGAGCAAGTGCAACGATGTTTCTTATTGCAGGAATACACTCTTCCCAGCGTCTTGTCTTAAGACCACAGTCAGGGTTAACCCAGAAGTTCTCCTTAGGAATAACCTTAAGCGCCCTCTCAACAATCGGCTTCATCTCTTCAACAGATGGAACGTATGGAGAGTGAATATCCCAGACACCAAGTCCTATCTGCCTGTCAAAGTTAACCTTCTCAAAGGCTTCTATGATATCACCTTTAGACCTTGAAGCTTCAATAGAAATAACATCAAAGTCCATAGCAAGAATATACTCAATTATTTCGCCAAACTCAGAGTAACACATGTGGGAATGAATCTGAGTTTCCGGTTTTGACCTGGCGTGGCAAACTCTAAAAGACTTAACAGCCCAGTCAAAGTACTCATCCCAGTTTCTCTTCTTAATAGGTGCCTTTTCTCTGAAAGCAGCTTCGTCAATCTGAACAATCTTAATACCTGCTTCCTCGTAATCGGCAATCTCGTCTCTAATAGCCAGAGCTATCTGGTAAGCAACCTCTGAAACCGGAATGTCTTCTCTACAGTAACTCCAGGCAATGATTGTAACAGGTCCTGTTAACATTCCTTTTACAGGCTTATCTGTGAGACTCTGGGCAAATGCTATCTCTTTAACGGTCATCGGCTCTGTTCTCTCAACATCACCAAAGATAATCGGCGGTCTGTAAGACCTTGTTCCGTAAGAAATAACCCATCCGTTACCTGTAGTTGCTATTCCTTCAAGCTTTTCCGCAAAGAATTCAACCATGTCACTCCTTTCAAACTCACCATGAACGAAAACATCTACACCAAGCTCTTCCTGAATCTTTATAGCCTTCGCAATTTCACCTTTTATAAACGTTTCATAATCCTGATCTGAAAGCTGACCTCTTCTGTTAAGAAGTCTCACCCTCCTTACCTCTTGAGTTTGAGGGAAGCTACCTATCGTAGTTGTCGGGAAGAGAGGAAGTTTTAATCTCTCTTGCTGAAGCTTAATCCTTTCTGCATAAGGAACAGGCTTATTGAAATCCGCCTCCGTAAGGTTTCTCACTCTTTCTCTTACACTCTCCCTTACACCAAAAGCTTTATCAATTCCTTCAATCCATGAACGTGCCTCATCTTCCTTACCTTCAACAACATCCGCTATAAGTTTAAGTTCGTTGAGCTTTTCTTCGGCAAAGGCAACCTTTGCAACAAGTTCAGGTGGCAACGTTGCGCCTTTAAGGTTTACAGGAAGGTGGAATAGTGGCGCAGCATTTGTGATAACAACATCGAACTTTTCTGACAGCTTCTTAATAATTTCCACCTTTTTGAATATATCAGCTCTCCAGACATTTCTTCCATCAACTACACCAGCATAAAGCGTCTTTCCTTTAGGATCTACCTTTTCAAGCTGTGAAAGGTTCTCTCCCCTATCGTGGACAAGGTCAACGCCAACACCTGCAACAGGAAAATCAAAAACAAACTGAAGATTATCCACACTGTCGTAGTAGGTGAAAACGTTTATCTTGGCATCAACACCGTCAAAGGCTTTATAAGCTTCCTTTATGGCTTCAACTTCTCCGTCTGTAAGTTCCATAACAAAAGCGGGCTCGTCAAGGTGAACAGATTCAAAACCATTAGACTTAAAGTATTCAACATACTTGACCGCTAATTTCTTTAAAAGTTCACCAAACTTTCCTTCAGGAAGGTTTTTGGAAAGTTTAAGCAGTGTAAACGGACCTATAAGATAAGCATTCTCTTTTATACCTTCGTGCTTGTTCCAGCCAAGTTTAAACTCTACCTCTTTACCTTCAAAATCGGGAACAAGGTAGTGATAGTTGGTGTTAAACCACTTGGTCATTTCAAGGGCATTCTTTCCACGGCAGAGGTTAAAGTACTCATCAAGGTTTTCTGCGCTGTAAATACCGAATATTAAAGCCGTATCAAAAAGGTTATCGTAAAAAGTCATCTCACCCTTTGGAAAGGCATCAACGTACTTTTTGTAAGTCTCCTCTCTCTTTTTATTAAGTTCTTTTATCCCCTGTCTGAGTTCTTCTTCTGTGAACTTACCGGCCCAGTACCCCTCTATGAGCGTCTTAAACTCTCTCTGCTTTCCTAAGCGGGGAAAGCCGTAACCGTAGGTTTTTGCCATATTTCTCCTCCTGATATAAATAGATTTCATTAGCGTTGGAATTATTAATTCGGTAGATTGAATTTTATATCCCCTGTTTTACAGGTGCAAGAAATGGTCTGGTTCAGTTAATCAGCTTTCCAATACGAGAAAGTCTTGGACGAAAATGAGTTGAATCCCAGGAAAAGAAAATAATTCTGGCAATTCCAACTATCTTATCTCTTTTAACAAATCCCCAGAATCTGCTATCATAACTGTTGTTACGATTGTCTCCCATCATAAAATATTCCCCCGGCGGTACGGTAAAAACAGGGGTATTATCTCCTACCGTTCCTGTTTTTAAAATGAAGTGATCCTTAAAAACACCTTTTTTCACAGGTACTTCCTCATGAAACAGCTCTCCGGTGTACTTAATACCGTTTTCCTCGTAAGAATAGGTACCGGCCGGTGAATACTTCAGAGGCTTTCCGTTAATATAGACCCTACCGTTAATTACCTGAATCCTATCGCCGGGAACAGCCATTATACGCTTTATGTAGTAAACATCTTCATTCAGGGGAAAGTGGAAAACGACCACATCCCCCCTTTGCGGCTTTCTGAAATGGTAGGTAACTTTATCAACAAGGATAAAATCACCTATCTGAAGAGTCGGCTCCATGGAACCTGACGGAATGTGGAATGATTGAACTATAAATGTCCTTATAATTAAAGCTAAAACTATCGCAACGGCAAAAGATTTTATGTTTTCATAAAGTTTATTCTCGTCCAAAACACCTCTCCTTACAAACACTATTTTTAAACGAGACTAAATATAACACAAATTACTCCACCTTTAAAACGGCAAGGAACGCTTCCTGTGGCACTTCCACTTTTCCGAGCATTTTCATCTTTTTCTTACCTTCTTTCTGCTTCTCCAGAAGCTTCTTCTTTCTGGTGATGTCTCCACCGTAACATTTGGCGAGAACGTCTTTTCTGAGAGCCTTAACATTTTCCCTTGCAATGACCTTGTTGCCTATTGCTGCCTGAATTGCAACCTCAAAGAGCTGCCTTGGAATAATCTCTTTTAACTTCTCAACAAGCTGACGTCCTCTTTTGTAAGCCTTGTCCTTGTGAACAATCACAGAAAGGGCATCTATCGGTTTACCATTTATGAGAATATCCAATTTAACAAGATCGGACGGTTTGTAACCTATAAGTTCATAATCAAACGATGCGTAGCCCCGGGAAACAGATTTTAGCTTATCAAAAAAGTCAAAAAGTATCTCCGACAGTGGCATGTCGTACTGAAGCTCTACTCTTGTTTGATCAAGATAGCTAAAGCCCTTCTGTTCTCCTCTCCTCTCCTGACAGAGCTGCATTATCGGACCGACATAATCAGCAGGCGTTATTATTGATGCTCTAATGTAAGGTTCCTCTATCTTCTCTATTTTCTCCTTAGGGGGCATTTCAGCAGGATTTTGAACATTAATGACCGTCCCATCTGTAAGCGTAACTTTGTAAATAACGCTCGGAGCCGTAGCTATGAGGTCAAGGCCGAACTCCCTTTCCAATCTTTCCTTTATAACTTCCATGTGGAGCAGTCCCAAAAATCCACAGCGAAAGCCAAAACCAAGAGCTGCAGAAGTTTCTGGCTCATAAAAAAGAGCTGCATCATTAAGCTTGAGCTTCTCTAGAGCCTCCTTCAAATCTTCATATCTGTCAGAATCAACAGGATAAAGACCGGCAAAGACCATTGGTTTTGCGGGCCTGAAACCTGGACATGGCTCTTCTGTAGGATTTTCAGCATCGGTAATCGTATCGCCAACCTGAGTATCTTCAATATTTTTAATATTTGCAGCTATATAGCCCACCTCACCGGGACCGAGTTCGTTGAGTTTTGTCATAAAGGGTGCCTGAGTACCAACCTCAACAACTTCAAACTCTTTGTTGTTAGACATAAGCTTTATCTTCATCCCCGGCTTTATAACACCATCGTAAACCCTGATAAATGGGATAACACCTCTATAGTTGTCGTAATAAGAGTCAAAAATCAGCGCCTTTAACGGTTTATCTCTGTCTCCTGAAGGGGGAGGAACCTTTTTCACAATGGCTTCAAGAATCTCCTTTATTCCTATTCCCTCTTTAGCACTGGCAAGAATTGCATCTTCGCTGTCAAGTCCTAAAACCTCCTCTATCTGCTCTTTAACCCATTCCACATTGGCAGAAGGAAGGTCTATCTTGTTAATAACTGGAATTATCTCCAGATTTGCTTCTAAGGCCAGGAAAAAGTTTGCAATCGTTTGAGCCTCTATCCCTTGAGTCGCATCAACAACAAGCAGAGCCCCTTCACAGGCTGAAAGACTCCTTGAAACTTCATAAGAAAAGTCAACGTGCCCCGGCGTATCTATAAGGTGCATAACGTAATCTTTTCCATCGTCGGCATGGTAGTTCATCCTGACTGCGTTGAGTTTAATGGTAATTCCTCTTTCCCTTTCAAGGTCGAGAGAATCAAGAAACTGTTCCTTCATCTCCCTCTTTGAAACTGTTCCTGTATATTCAAGCAGCCTATCCGCGAGCGTCGATTTTCCGTGATCTATATGAGCAATGATGCAGAAGTTCCTTATCCTGCCTCTTTCCATATTCTCTCCCTGAAGCTGTGTTTAAAAGAAATATATTCTACAGAAAAGCGAAGGAAAGAAAAATTGACACAAACTGTTAAATTAACAAAATAAGGTATAATTAAGCTACAATTTCATCCGATACCATCAAAGTACGGAGACCTTTATGGAAAAAGAACCTAAAGAACAGTTTCAACCACAGCCTTATTATATAGAGGATGACGAAATTGACCTTTACGAATTATATCTAACATTAAAAAAGAGAAAAAAAATCGTCTGGGGAATAACCGGACTATTTACGCTGGTAGCCTTAATTTTATGCTTCGTACTTCCAAAAACATACAGAACAGAAATAACACTCATGCCCTTGGGAGGCGAAAGCAAGGGAGGTTTAAGCTCCTTCCTCTCCTCACTTCCAATATCACTTCCCGGAATGTCACAATCAGGCATAACCGTAGAATCAATCCTTAAAAGTCGCATCCTAAAAGAACAGATAATAGAAGATTTAAACCTTTTACCCCTTCTCTTCCCCGATGAATGGGATAATGAAACAAAAACATGGAAGCTGGATGAGGACGAAAAGCCACCAACGCTTATAGACGGCGCGAAGGCTCTTGACGACCTTATCTCTGTATCTACAGATAAAACAACCGGAGTAATAACTGTTGATGTGGACTTTAAAAACGACCCTGAAATAGCCTATAAAATTGCAGAAGACCTATTAAACGCCACAAACAAAATTCTTGAAGAGAAAACCTTTACAGTATCAAAAAAATACAGGGAATACCTCGGCAAGCAACTGCAGGAAGTAAAAAGCAGGCTCGAGAAGCTTCAGAGAATATATGCCAAATTTATACAGGGAAAGATAAAAGAGATCCCCATGCTGTCATTTGACAACAACACCATTAATAACGGCAAGAAAGAGGGCAGGCTTATCGCGGAAAGAGAAAAGATAAAAGCTGTTTTAGAAAGGAAAGAGCTTTCTCCTCAAGATAGAAAAAAACTTCAGGATAAATTAAATAAGATAAAAGCAAAAATAAAAAAACTGAAGACCGCCAGGACCTTTATATCCGTTCCAAACTATCAATTCAATCTGATAAGGCTCAAGACAGAACTTGCAATAACACAGGGACTCTACCAATCCCTTGTTAAGGAATACGAACTTGCAAAAGCACAGGAAATGAGAGACAAAATTGCATTTCAGGTTATAGACCCCCCTTACATCCCGGAAAAACCTTACAAACCCAAGAAAGCACTCATAATAATTGTGGGATTAATATCCGGCCTCTTTATCGGTATATTTGCCGCATTTTTCAAAGAGTGGTTAGATAATGTAAAAGAAAGGCATAAAGTGGAGGAAAACGGATGAGAAAATATATATCCCTTTTAACCATAGTCGCCCTCTCAGTTACATACATTCCTGAAACGTTCGCTGAAGCGGTATCGGCACCTCTTGCATCAGAAACAAATATTACCGTTCAAAATCCACAAATAGAAACTACAGCAAACTCAACCGCTTCTTCTTCTCAAATAGAAATTAGAAATCCTTTAACTTTAGGAGTAGAATCCAATAATACTCTTCAAACGGCGCCCTCCACCAAAACCTCACCTGTTGAAACAACAAATCCGGAAACAGAGATAAGCTCTCAAACAAAAGAAAAGATAAAAAGCCTAACCGAAACAGCTAAGTCTGCTACCTTTACAGGTAAAGCAAGTTCCATAGAGGCTGGATTTTATACGAGAACAAAAGCTTTAGGAATAAAACTAAAACAGTTCGGATACAACTTCTTTGTAGGGAAGAAACTGCCGGCTTTAAGCATTCCCGTTGATAAAACCTATGTACTCGGGCCAGGTGATGAACTCTTTTTATATGTAATAGGAAACCCTCCCAACATTGACATATCCCAGATAACGAAACTTGTCGTTGATAGAGAGGGAAAAATCTATATTCCCGGATTTGGCGTCTTTTATGTCTGGGGAAAAACGTTAGGTGAAGCTGAATCGCTTATATCAAAAGCTTTGGGAGTTAACATAAAACTCACCGTTGGAAGACTCAGAACGTTCCCCGTTTATGTTTCTGGAGAAGTCAGAAATCCAGGTGCCGTTATAGCAACAAGTGCAAACACTGTAATCGATGCCATAATAATGGCCGGCGGTGTAAAAGGAACAGGAAGCCTGCGAAACATCATAGTAAGAAGAACAACACCAAACGGCGTAAAAACAATCCACATAGACTTTTACAGGCTTCTTCTTGAAGGAGAACCTATAAACATGAGGCTTAAAGACGGAGACGTGATTTTTATACCTCCAATTAAAAAGGTTGCAGGAATCGGCGGCGCTGTAAGAAGACCGGCAATTTACGAACTGAAAGGTAACGAAACATTAAAGGATCTTATAAAGATGGCAGGCGGAGTTCTTCCATCTGCCTATAAATATAAAGTTGTCATTCAGCGCTATAAAAATAATGAATTCCTTGAAGTTATCGAAGGTTCCCTTTCAGATAAAAATTTTATTTCCCAACCCCTCCACAGCGGCGATTTAGTGGTTATCAAAAAGGTTATTTCTGTTCCTCAAAATGCAGTAATGGTTGATGGATACACGGCCTATCCGGGACTCTATGAGTATAAACCAGGAATGAAGCTTTCAGATATCTTAAACTCGGATATGTTTCTTCCTGACACAAACATGAAATTTGGTCTTATCCTGCGCCAGTATCCTCTTGGAACACCGCCTAAATACATAACATTTGCGCCTGAGGACATTATAAATGGCAACAAAGATATTTTCCTTATGCCACGTGACAAAATTTATTTATATAAGTTTGGGACAACAAAAAATGTTGATTTTAATAAAATAAAAGATGCCTTTGTTGTGGAAGGAGAGATAAAATATCCCGGCGTTTATGCTTACAGAAAAGGCATGAAGCTCTCAGAACTCTTAACACCTGATATGATTTTAATAAATACCAACCTTCATTATGCAGAAATCGACAGAAGAGACCCGGAAACATTAGATATAAAAGAGATAAAAGAATTTGCACCCATAGACATTCTAAACCACAAAACCGACATTGAAATAAAACCTCTTGACGTTATAAAGTTCTATCCAAAGTTTGTCTTTTCACCGATAAAGGTTTCGGGCGCTGTTAAAAACCCCCACTTTATCCCATATCACAGGGGGATGAAACTCTCTGACGCACTTTCCGGGATAGAATTTACAAAAGACATTAAAAAACTAAAAGCCGATATCTACAGAGAACTATCCAGAAATGCAAAAAGCGCCTCTGCTCTTGAAAAGGCACAGAATATAAAAGTTCAGGCAGAAAGTGGTGCTGAAACTATAAAGAGCAATATAACTTCCGTTTACCTATACAATCTCCTTATGAAACACGATACAGATGCCAACATAACGCTGAATCCCGGCGACAGAATTGTCATAAGAGAGATTGCACCTGACGAAATCGTTGAAAAGGTTTCTGTATCTGGATATGTGAGAAATCCCGGAACATTTAAGATAACGTCAAAGACAACTCTTTACGACGTTTTAAAAGCTGCCGGTGGATTTAGAGAAAACGCATATCCAAGAGGCATTATAATTCTCAGAAACTCTGTCCGGACAATGGAAAAAGAGAGACTTTCAAAGGCTATTCTGCAGATGAGACAGGAACTTGAAAAGGAACAGGCAGGCATTATGCAGGCTGATCTATCCCAGCAGGAGCTTGCAGCAAGGCAGAGTGCCTTTGAATCAAAGAGAAAGCTCCTTGAACTTATGGAAAAAACTCAGGTTTCAGGAAGAATAACGGGCATTGTTATTCCTGAAGATTTGGAAAAACTTAAAAATTCTCCTTACAACATTCTCCTTGAAGACGGCGACCAGATTATAGTTCCTAAAAAGCCGTCAAGCGTCTTAGTGTTCGGTGAAGTTTACAATCCTGGTGCTATCGTTTACCAGAAAGGAATGACAGTTAAAGACTACCTCAAACTCTGTGGTGGTCTAACAAAAGACGCTGACAGAGAAAACATTTTCGTAATAAAGGCGGACGGAACAACACTATCCTCAGACAGGAAATTCTCCTTTATAACATGGAGCACCCGTGAGAGACGATTCCTATGGGGAACTCCGGAAGAGGAGATACTGAACTACGAACTGCAACCGGGCGACGCCGTGATTGTTCCGACAAAGATACACGTTCCAACAATGTGGCGGCCGCTGATAAGGGATGTAATCCAGATAATCTACCAGTCAGCTCTGACAGTTTACACAATTACACACATCTAAGCAGAGAGAGGAAGGATGAAAAAGGTTATAGCATATACAGCAATTGCCATCCTGAGCTTCACGCCGGCTTACAGCTATACGGACCCGATAAATGTATCCGGAATAACAGGCTACATATTCACACCATCAGCGTACATACAGCCTGAAAAGAGCATAACCGCAGGAGCAACTATAACCGACGGATTTAAAAATATCTTCCTCTCATCAGTCCCTTTTCCGGGATTAGAAGCAGGTATAAGTTACGACTTTGAAGACAGCGACAACAAAAACCTTCACATAAAGTATCAGTTTCTTCCCGAGACAGAAGCTCTTCCGGCGATAGCCTTTGGGACAGACATAAACAGCGATTCCACTCTCCATGGAAATTATGTCGTGGTCAGCAAATACTTTGACATTCCCGTTCCTCAAACCATTACGATAGGTTACGGAAGCGATTTCTACAACGGATTCTTTGCAGGAAGTGAACTTCTGATACATCCAAAGCTAACATTTGTAACAGAATACATAGAACCTGACAGAAAAGACCTCAACGCTTTAAATATTAAACCTGTCATTCACACAAACTTTAGCTTAAAAGTGATGCCTATCAGCAATCTTCAGATAATCCTTTATTACAACTTCGGAAGGGAAGCCGGCGTTAATTTAAATTGCTCCATTAAATTTTAAAAGAGGAAATAATGAAGGTAGCGGTCACCGGCGGAGCCGGATACATAGGAAGCCATACCGTTAAACTTCTAAGAGAGAACGGCAATGAAGTTTTAGTGATAGATAATCTCTACAACGGTCACCAGGAAGCAGTACCGGACGATGTAACGTTCATAAAGTGCGACATAAGGAATACAGAAAACCTTAAAACAATCTTTAATGAGTTTAAACCTGAAGCAGTTATCCACTTTGCAGCGTTTATAGAAGTGGGAGAATCGACAAAAAATCCACTTGCCTTTTACATTAATAACGTCTCGGGAACACTTTCCCTTCTATCTGCAATGGAACAAACAGCTGTAAACAGAATAATATTTTCTTCCACCGCAGCTGTCTATGGAAATCCGAAAACCGTTCCCATCCCGGAAACAGAACCGGTAAAACCGATTAACCCTTACGGTCAAACGAAAGCCTGCGTTGAAAAAGCCCTAAAGGACATGTCTCAATTTGGCAAGCTGAGCTATGTTTCACTGAGATACTTTAACGCTGCGGGAGCCGACCCTTCCGGTCTCATAGGTGAATCCCACAACCCGGAAACACACCTTATCCCACTTGTTCTTAAAACGGCAAAAGGTGAAAGAGAACAGATATCCATATTTGGAACAGACTATCCAACACCCGATGGTACCTGTATAAGAGATTACATCCACGTAAACGACCTTGCGAAGGCGCACCTTTTAGCTCTTGAATATCTCATGAGCGGCGGAAAGAGTGACATATTTAACTGTGGATACGGAAAAGGCTACTCTGTAAGAGAAATTATAGAGACGGCAAAAAAGGTTACAGGAAGGAATTTTAAAGTTATTGAAGAAGAAAGGCGGCAGGGAGACCCGGCTGTGCTTGTTGCAGATTCCAGCAAGCTTAGAAAAATACTCAACTGGAATCCGGAGTTTGACGACCTTGAATTCATCATAAAAACCGCCTGGAATTGGGAACTTAATAGAAGGTTTTAAAGATGAAAAAAGGTGCACTTTTTTTCTCCGCTTTACTTTTAGCCTCTTCACTAAATGTCAGAGCAGAAACGGGATGGCTCAAAAAGAGGAGAAAAGGTCTTATCTATTTTAAACCTTTCGTCACCGTTACATCACCAGATACTGTTGTAATATTCATAACACCTGAAGGAAAAGTGTACAGAGGAACATGCAGGAAAAAAACCTTCTTACGCACCTGCAGGGTTACACCCGGGAAACGGTTTGACTCTCCATACGCAGAAATAAGATATATTGTCCTCAAAATCTCACCACCAGAAGCTCCAGAGATTCTCAAAACAGGCATCGTGAAAGAAAAGATAAAAGGTGAATAAAATTTCAGAAATTTCCGCTCTATTTATTGACAGAAACTGCTAAAGTCCTATATTATTCACCTGCAAGTTTAGATGTGCCGGCTTAGCTCAGCTGGCTAGAGCGGGTGACTTGTAATCACCAGGTCGGGGGTTCGACTCCCTCAGCCGGCACCATAATCCCCTGGAGGGGTGGCCGAGCGGTCAAAGGCAGTGGACTGTAAATCCACCGGCTGACGCCTACGCAGGTTCGAATCCTGCCCCCTCCACCATCAGGCGGGCGTAGCTCAGCTGGCTAGAGCATCAGCCTTCCAAGCTGAGGGTCGCGGGTTCGAATCCCGTCGCCCGCTCCATTATCTACAAAACAAACTTCCCACTATCAATAACAGTTTTCTCTTCTCCAGAGTTTAACTCAACTACAAGTGTCGGTTTTTCAACGATAAAATCTATATGAACGTTTGCCCTTACATTTCCGCCAAAGGCGCTGTTATCTCCAACAGCTATGTGGCAGGTTCCAAGAATCTTTTCACCTTCAAGTATATTGTCAAATCTGACAGCCGCTTCATTGGTACCAATACCAAGCTCAGCAACGTTTCTGTTCTCTTCTCCCCTTTCAAAGATGGCATTCAGGTATTCAACAAGCTTTTTATCACCGGAAACTGCAACAACCCTTCCATTTTCAACAAAAAACTTTGCAGGTTCTTCTAACTTTCTGTCAGGTGCCCAGTTTGTAACAAAAACACCCTCCGCACTTCCTTCAACAGGTGCTATAAACGCTTCACCCGCAGGTAAATTTCCAAAATTACCAGGGGAACATATCCTTCCAGTATCTGCTATACCTTCCCTACCAGCTATATCCATAACAAGATCCGTTCCGGCATCAGAAACTATGCGTACCTTTTCACCGGAAGAAAGAATCTCTGCGGCAGCAACGCTTCTCCTTTCCACCTCTTTCCAGTCTGCCTGCATAGACGTGTAGAACATAAACTCTTCAAACAGAGGCATGCTGGCAAACCTTGAGCCAAAATGGTTACACAACTTTCTAAAAAGGGTATGGCTTACGGAATCTTTATTGACGGCCACAAGAACTTCAGGGATTGGTGTACCTTCAAGAATTTTTACTATCTCTTCCTCTTCCTTATCTCCTATCGCTTTCTTGAGAACCTTTTCAAATAAACCTGCCGACTTTAACTTTTCAACCGCCTTTTTCCCAAAGGTAGCTATCCAGACATCCTCCGGCGGTTCAATGCCGTGCCTTCCGGTTGGAAGATACGTAAAATGAACAGCCTTAAGGACATAGTCTTTTAAAACGTTAAACATTCTACATCCTATAGACGCTTTTTCCGTATCAGTGATTATCAGCAGCTTTTCTCCACTTTTTAAACACAGGTTCTCCTCTGCCAATTTTTTCAGGGCAGCATCAACCTCACCATCCTTAAAATCCGCAACACCCATCCTTTCACCCCCTATCTCATAGGAAGTTTTTTCTCAACCTGAGAAATTACAGAAAGATTAACCTCCGCACAGATAACAGATTCACCATCACCGGCTTCCGAAAGGATTCTTCCCCAGGGATCAACAACGGCAGAAAATCCGGCCATTTCCCCGACACCGTTTGAAGCCACTATAAATCTCTGATTTTCAACAGCCCTGGCTCTTAAGAGAACCCTCCAGTGCTCTTGCCGCGCCTTTCCCCACTGGGCAGAAACGGTAAAAATCTGAGCACCTTTCTGTTTTAAGTAGAGAAAAAGTTCAGGAAAACGAAGTTCAAAACAGATAAGGGGTGCCACAATACCACAGCAGGTTTCGGCTACTTTTAAATCATCAGGAATCAGTCCCGGAGCAAAATATCTATCCTCATCAAAAGGTGAAAACAGCTTTATCTTCGGTCTCGAAA
Organism: Desulfurobacterium sp.; assembly: GCF_027028515.1. Classification (NCBI taxonomy): domain Bacteria; kingdom Pseudomonadati; phylum Aquificota; class Aquificia; order Desulfurobacteriales; family Desulfurobacteriaceae; genus Desulfurobacterium; species Desulfurobacterium sp. The sequence goes on from NZ_JALVIW010000058.1 coordinate 27,207, forward strand.
GAACCTCTTTTCCTCTATCAACAACTTTCACAACGTTATAAAATTTACCGTTAACTTTTTCAATAATGGTAAACACAAAAACCGATGTAAAAGCTTCAGAAAACATCTTTAGAGAGTCAAAAACCGAAACGGAAAATTCAGCAGCTCTATCAAGATTTCCATAATCAAATCCCGTAGGAAAGACCTCCGGGAGAACAACTATAGATGACGAAGAAGTAAAGTTAAGAAAGGTAAGAGCTCTATTCCAATTTCTCTCATACTCTCCAGCAACCGTCTCAAATTGAACAGAGTAAGTTCTCACAGGCGCCTCTTGTAGATTCTTCTCTCTGGTATAACACCCCTGACACCGCCAGTGGGATCATCAATATCACCCTCATACCTTGGTATAAGGTGAACATGAAGGTGAAATATCGTTTGACCGGCAGCCTTACCTATATTTATACCAATATTGTAACCATCAGGATGGAAGTTGGCATCAAGCAGCTTTTTCCCCTCTTCTATCAATTCCAAAATAGATTCTCTCTCCTCTTTTGTAATATCAAACCAGCTACTAACATGTCTTTTCGGAATAATAAGCATGTGACCCGGCGTTACAGGATACCTGTCAAAGATGGCAAAACTGTACTCGTTTGAAAGAACAACTGGTAACTCTTCCCTCCTGCAAAACGGACAATCCATTATTTCCTCTTATAGGGTTTTGGTAAAATAGATTATAAAGAGTTCTAACCGAGAGGTAAACATGAAAAAAGCTTTATCCATCATAATCGGTATTTTATGTCTAACTTTTTCCCCTGCACGGGCAGGATACCGTTCAATGTACGAATTTAACAGAACATATATGTCCGGCAGAAAATCCTTTGTAATTATTGGCTATTCAGCAAGTAGCGAACCCGCATTTGACAACTGCAGAAACATTGAAGTGGGCGTACTAACCTACAGAAACTACCTCCGCCACGGATACAGCTTTCTCTTTGGCTGGAAAAATCTTGAAAGTGATGGAATCCGGAAAGTTGACTTCGCATACAATTTTATCCTTCAATTTCCATTCATAGGTGCAAACAGACAAATCATAGCTGTCGGCAACAGTTTCACACTCGTTCCATTTTTCGGCATAGGAATAGGTGCCGGTGCAAGGACAGATAACTTCCCTGACTTATATAAGTTCAGCGATACCGGAGACTGGTTTAGGGATACATTGGAAAATTATGTAGTCGCAAGAATAAAAACGGGATTTGACCTTACCGTTGCACCGGGATTGGCATTTCAATTTATGTACTCCAAAAACCTTACGATGGACAAAGCTTCAACCATATGGGCAGGGATAAATGTTGACTTTTAAAATACAGGTATTCTTCCAAAAGGTGCTATGGAACCAATTGTTAAATCTTACCCATGGTTAAAGAGAAAAAGAGCTTACTACATCTGGCTAAAAACTGCAGGTGCACTAATAGCGAAGTTAGGACGCCTTCAGGTAGAAGGAGAGGAAAACATACCTGAAGAGGGTCCTGTTCTTGTCGTTTCAAACCACAGAAGTTTTGTTGATCCTCCCCTTGTAGCTTACGCCGTTATGAAAAGGCCTGTCTTTTTTATGGCAAAAGAAGAGCTTTTTAAAACGCCTATTCTCTCCAGCCTGATAAAGCACTGGGGAAACGGCTTCCCCGTTAAAAGGGGAAGTTCAGACCTAAAAGCTCTTAAAACTGCTCTTGCTGTCCTTAAAAAAGGTGAACTTCTTGCCATATTCCCTGAAGGAACAAGAGCACCAACCGGAAAGTTTCTAAAGCCCAAAATAGGCGCAGGAATGATAGCTGTAAAGGCAAACGTTCCTGTTGTGCCGTGCTTAATAACCGGTAGTGAGAACCTTCTTCCAAAAGGGGCAAAATTTTTAAGGCCGGCAAATGTTAAAATCAAGTTTGGAAAACCTTTTAAACTCAACCTTGAAGATAAAAAAAAGAACTACGTTAAAGCGGCAGACATAATGATGGAAAAGATAAAGGAGCTTGCAGGTTGAAAATCGTAATTGCAAACAGTGCCGGCTTCTGCTGGGGTGTTAAAAGAGCGGTTAATATGGCCATTGAAGCTGCAAAAGAAAAGGGCATTGTGTATTCTTTAGGTGAACTTATACACAATCCTCAAGAAATAAAAAGGTTAGAAAACTTAGGGGTAAAAAAGATAGACTCTGTTGATGAAATAATTCCGAAAACAACTGTAATTATAAGGTCCCACGGTGTTCCACCAAAAATTATAGAAGCTTTAAAAGAAAAAAGTGTTGAAATAATTGACGCTACATGCCCATTTGTTAAAGCCATTCAGGATAAAGCTGTCTCTCTCGAAAAAGAGCACTTTCCGGTATGTATCCTTGGAAACAGTAAACATCCGGAAGTAATAGGTATCGCCGGTCACGTAAAAGAGCCATTAATTCTTGAAACCGTGGAAGATGTTGAAAAGCTTCCTGAAATGCTAAAGTTAGGTGTTGTATGCCAGACCACTCTTAATTCAGAATTTCTCTCATTAGCAACATCCATCCTTGTTCAAAAGATAAAAGAGATAAAAATTTACAATACGATATGTAAGGCAACAAAGGTTCGCCAGGAAGAGGCGAGAAAGTTGGCTCATGAAGTTGACCTCATGATAATAATAGGCGGGAAAAATAGCTCAAACACAACAAAACTCTACCTCATATCAAAAAAGGTAAACCCAAACAGCTTTCACATTGAATCGGCAGATGAAATAAAAAAAGAATGGTTCGATAATATAAACAGTGTAGGAATAACGGCAGGGGCATCCACACCTCAGTGGATCATTGAAGAAGTGGTGGGAAGGGTAGAGACCATTTCCAAAGGGGGACAGGCAGTTGAAAGAGGATTTTGCAAAACTACTTGAAGAATATTTTGAGAAGAGGGAAAAGAAAAACGACATAATAGAAGGAACAGTAATAAAAATAAACGGGAAAGACGTCTTCGTGGATTATGGGGGGAAGTCTGAAGGCATAGTGCCGGCAGATGAATTCGACAAAATACCCGCTGTTGGCGACAAGGTTGAGGTTTGTATCGTAGAACCTGAAACGAAAGACGGCTATGCCCTTTTATCCGTTTCAACTGTAAGGACACTTAAAAAGTGGGAAGAAACGGCTAATAGACTTGAAAAAGAAAAAATTGTTGAAGGAACAATAAGGCAGAGAGTAAGAGGCGGGTACAAGGTTGACATAGGAAACGGTATATTTGCATTCCTTCCCCTTTCTCAGGTAGATATTATCCCGGTAACAAGGCCGGATAACTGGTTAGAAAGAAAAATAAAAGCAAAAGTTCTTTCTATAGACAGAAAAAGACAGAGCATCGTCATATCAAGAAGGCAGCTTATAGAAGAAGAAAGGGCGAAAAAACGAAAGGAAATTATCGCACATTTAAAAGAAGGGGACATTGCTGAAGGAACGGTTAAAAATATTGTAGATTTCGGAATATTCGTCGATGTTAACGGTGTTGACGGTCTTATACATAAAAGCGACATTTCCTGGTCAGGCTTAAAATCACCCTTTGAAGTAACCTCAATAGGAAAAAAAATAAAGGTAAAAATTATAAAAATAGACAGAGAGAAGGAGCGGTTATTCCTCTCTATTAAACGTTTAACAGAAGACCCTTTTGAAAGAATAGACGAAATTATCAAACCGGGACAAACGGTAAAAGGAAAGGTTGTCAAAATCTCATCAAAAGGTATATTTATTGAACTACCGGAAGACATAGCCGGTTTTGTTCCTATAGAATCACTAAAAGGACGAAGGCTCCGTGAAAAGAAAACATACACATTTACGGTAGAAAGGATAGACGCAGACAAGAGGAGAGTTATACTGACATGCCAGGAAAAAGAACACCGGAAATAAAAAATAAGAAGGCTTTTTACGACTATGAAATACTTGAAAAGTATGAAGCCGGTATAGAACTGAAAGGAACAGAGGTGAAATCTCTGAGAGAAGGAAAAGCAAACCTTAGAGACTCCTTCGTCAGGATAGACAATAACGAAGCTTACCTCTTTAATGCATACATAGCCCCCTACACCCACGGGAATTTATTCAACCACGAACCTACAAGGCGAAGAAAGCTGCTGCTCCACAAAAGAGAAATAAAGAGACTTCTGGGAAAATCGCAGGAAAAGGGACTCACCATTGTTCCTCTTAGAATGTACTTTAATAAAAGAGGTAAGGTAAAAGTAGAAATTGCCCTTGCTAAAGGTAAAAAGCTCTACGACAAACGGGAAACAATAAAGAGAAGGGAACAGGAAAGAGAAGCACAGAAGGCGCTAAAGTACTGGAGATAAGATGAAAGTCGTTGACGTAAGCAAAGGCAAGCAGAAAGAAATAAGCAAACTCATATTCAATACTGTAGTACCAAGACCTATAGCGTGGATAACGACCGTTTCTGCTGATGGTATCGTAAATCTTGCACCTTTTAGTTTCTACAACGCTATAACAACAAAACCACCTCTCCTTTTTGTATCTATCGGAAAGAGAAAAGACGGCACAGAAAAAGACACAGTCAGGAACATAAAAGAGACGGGAGAGTTCGTTATAAACGTCGTAACAGAAACTTTTTTAGAAGAGATGGTTAAAACGGGAGAAGATCTATCGCCAGAAGAGAGTGAAGTAGAAAAGTTCAACATAGAAACCGTTCCATCAACAAAAGTTAAGCCGCCTATCGTCAAAGGTGTACCAGCAGCTTTTGAGTGCACACTTAAAGAGATTCTTGAAATTGGCGATACGCCGATGAACGTTGTTATCGGTGAAGTGGTGGCAATACACTATATTGAAGAGATTATCAACTTCTCTAAAGGAATAGTCGGAAGGTTGGGCGGAAAGAGGTACACCGTAATCAGCGATGAAGTAGAGCTTCGTTAGAGGTTTTCACGTACTCAACGCACTTTTCCCAATCCTCTTTGAAAAACTCTCTCA
>NZ_JALVIW010000059.1:0-4070 GCF_027028515.1 Desulfurobacterium sp.
CTCTCGTGGGGAGGGCTGACTTTGTGTCCGATAACGAGGTAATAGAGGTAAAAACCAGACTCAGCTCTGCTTTTTTGGTACCGAATATGGCTCAGCTCAACCTCTACATGCTGATGGAGGGGAAGGACAACGGAATTCTCCTTTCCGGGAACGGGAGGTTTTTGAGGCTTGAAAGGTCAGAGTTTCTGATAAGGCAGAGTTTGAGGTATTTTGAGGCTCTTGCAGAGCACATAACCAGTTTCGATATACCGGAAGGGGACAGAACTTTCTGCAGGAACTGTCACTTTCGAAGGTTCTGTGTTGATTGAACCGTTGATTGAACTGCTGTACAGATTTATTACTTTTCACGGAACTACTTTATGTAGATATTGTGATTGATCCCGGATGAATATAAAAATAAGAAATTTACTTATTCATCGTTTGTTTGCAGGAGACTTTTACAATCCTGTGAGGTACTTTATCGATTTAAAATCGCACTTTCTCGCCTTGAGAGTGTCAAGAATAGCAACTGAAAAAGGAGATAGCAATGCCAAAGAAGTTTGTGCTTGATCTAGAGTTTCCTGAAGATGTTTCTGAGTAATAATTTAGAAGACGCAGAAATAAAAAAGAAATCAAAAGAAGCAGCAGTTCTTGAGCTTTTAAGAGAGAGAAGATATCTCAGGGAAAAGCCGAAATTCTTAGAATAACAAGAGAGGAGCTTTTCAATTTAAATGGTAAAGTGCGATATTCCAGTTTTTGATGTTGAGAGAAAAGCTGAGAGAAAAACTCTCCAAAGAGATTGCCGTGAGTTTGATTTTCAACGATATTCTGTTCCTTTCGAAGATGTCGAATTCTTTCAATAACTCAATAAGGTCGTTTTCTGCTATATCCACTGTCACCATAAAGATGGTTGATATCGTTACAATTATTTATATTGTTTGATGTTGTTTGATGCTTATTTGGACACGTCGATAGCTTGAGTTAGTCAAATAAAAATTATTTTCTCCCAACTTAGCAAGGTTATCAGTGCCACTTTCATATTCTTTAATTATCGTTTCGATGGCGTCTAACATTAATGCCCATTTCCCTATTATTTCATATGCTGTTATATCTGGCCTGTCAACCTTTATCTTATCATAGCTAACTCCTATCCAATATTCGTTGTTCCAATTTTTACTCCACCTCACTTCCATTATTTCTGCTAATTTCTTTTTTATTCCCTTTACAACGTGTTCTGGTGGTTTTGGTTTCACTCTTACTCTTAAGTCTAATCGCACTCTCCCCCTTTAAATTTCCTCCAAAAAACCTATCTATTTTATATTTTATTTTTTTACTCTTTTTATTCTTTATCTCGTCTTCTTCTTCTAAAATCCATGTCATTATTTCTACTATCGTACTGTATTTCATTTTTGTTGTGTTTATTTCTCTTTTTATATATTTTCTTAATAATAGATAAGGTTGTAGGTGAGCTGCTAATGTTGTTATATACTCTTCTCTTTTTGTCATTTTAGCCACTCTCCAAGCCAAAAAAGAACATATCAAAGTCAAAATTGTCAGAATTGTCGTTAGGTTTGCTAGAACGTATTCCATCATATAGAGCTATATATATTTCTACCGTTATATATCTTTCTATACGATTACTGATACATTTTTCTCTTTCTGACGAGGGCGTCAAGATAAACACCTCCAGTAGTTGTAGAATGCCATAAAACTCTCTAACCAACTCTGAACAGAATCAAAAGAACTTCTGTATGGGAATCTGTTCCAAAACCTCTTCGTCCTTTCCTTAAGCTTAAAGAAGAATCCCTCAACGGCATTTCTCTTACCAAAGGTTTCGTGTCTGTACTTTACCGAGTCTTTGTAAAGCATGGATACCAGAATCCCCTGTCAACTATTTCCGGCTTGTTTTCACAGTACTTTAGGACTTCTTTCAAGAAAACGTAAGCTTCAAAGCTTCCTCTTCCTTCAGAGGCCCATACAGCAAGACATTTCTTCGTATCAATCTATTGCAGCCCATACGAAGACTAATTTCTCTTCCAGTTTTAGCTTTGTTTCGTCTGTTGCTATTAACCTTCTTTCCTTATTTTTTTGGTTGCTTTAAGACTTTCTTGAGTCTGTGGTAGTAAATTCTGATTCGTGACTTATTTCTTCGAAGGAAATAGCTTGTCTTCCTAAGAGAAAGACCAAAGAAGTATAGTAGAGCTAATACCTTTAATTCCACATTTTTCTTATTTCTTCGAAAGACTTTTGTAGCCTTAACGTAGTCTACCAATTGCCTTAGTGTGGGTTGCATCTTTATATTTAGTTTATTTATTTTTTGTTGCTGTTCTTGACACTTTCAGTAGGTACTACTTTGAAAATATTGTTACACATAGTATGGCACATAGGTAAAAAAACCAAAACCACACCAAGGATAAAAAATAAGACAAATCATAACCCCAGTTTACTTACTCTAATATGCAAGTTTACAGAACACATTATGTAAAATCCCTCATCAATTAACTTAAGAATACTACACTCATACTTGTTTTCAAGTTCTTTGACAACCTCTTTATAATTTCCAAGCCAGTTCTTGAGCTTCCACATCCATTTTATGTATAATTCAGCATCAACTGAAACTCTTTTTTTCTTCAACCCCATTTGCTCAGCAATAGAATTATCAAGGAGAGGGAAATAGTAAGGACAGAATATATGAAGAAGCTTAATTGTTCCTATTGGCTCGTTGTTTCCCGTTCCAGCTGCTTTTAGTATCTCGTTTACTTTACTGTAAGTTTCCATAATTTTCTCATCATATATATTATCGGAAAGCATGTCCCTATTCTTGAAAAATTTAAATTGCTTTTTTAGCTTTCCAATCTCATTTCCAACATTTTCGAAATAATCTAACAGTGAGAAATTAGTTTTTCTACTAAAATAATGCCTGAATCTCTGGAGGTTCCATGTGAAAAAGAAGAATGAAACAGCAAAACCTACATTACTCCGTCTTTCACTTATTTTTTCCAGCAGCAGAAGTAGTTGTGTCTTCATCTTCTCCTGTAAACTCAAGTCTTTAATGTTAAAGACATCGAAATTGATATTGCTTATAAGATTGGCAATTCTCTGCTTTTCAGGATCTTTAACAGTGAATTCTCCATTTAGAAACCACTCGCCAATCCATTTTCTGGCCAAAGGGTAAGCATCATATCTACCTTCAAATATTTCAAACAAATCATGGGATGCTTCAACCCATCTAACAAATTCATCCTTGCTCAGCATCTTCATCCCCCTCGTATCTCAATTCTTCGAACTGATGAATTATGCTAATCACATACTTCGTGAATCTACTGTGCTGGCTTAAATCCGCTCTTTTTACTTTAAAGCTCTTATAGTCATCCCATACTTCATAAACGAGCTTAAAATCCTTTTTAGGAACATACTGCGGACCACCATTGTGGATAAGACATTCAATCATAGAATCGGAATATTTTCTGGCTATAAAGTCCTCACCTATGTATCCCGAATAGACTGTCCAGTTTCTGATAAGTGTGGGAGTCTCAAGCTTCTTCAGAAGCAGTTTCCAGAATTCCTCGAAGGGAATGGCTTTTTTCGTTGTAACTTGTTCAGTCTTGCGTGGGATGTTTTCAATTATTCTCTTTTCTAACTCTTTTGCAGAATCAGTATAGATGTTGATGGTTCCAAATTTGAGTTTGATGCAGTATCCGAAACCTGTTCTTTTAATTTTAGCTCCATACCATTCCTCTAATTCGGAAATTTCGTTAGACATGTGGATATTCATAGAATTAATGATTAAGTATTAAGTTTTTCGGAAGAAAACATAAAAACGAACCACTATAGAATTTTTACTAACAAATCTGGAAGTTAAACCGTTGTTTTATCTTTGGTACCTTTGCTAACAGAAATTTCTGCAATTCCATTTATCTGGAGGAGGAAAAAGAAAAAATTTGGACTCTGAAACTAAGTTTCCCAAGCCGCCGCCGGGATTTGAACCCGGGACCTGGTGATTACAAGTCACCCGCTCTGCCAGCTGAGCCACGGCGGCTCGAACATCAGGCTTAGCATGGGATAACGGCAATATTAAATTTACCCTTGTT
>NZ_JALVIW010000060.1:0-4008 GCF_027028515.1 Desulfurobacterium sp.
AGTGAAAGGCATTGAGAAAGCAATAGAAGTTGCTCTGGAATTAAAAGAAAAGGGCTACACTTTAAGAGGCATAAGACTTGATAGCGGCAACATACTTGAGCTTTCAAAACTTGCAAGGAAAATGCTTAACAAACACGGTTTCAGGGAGACAAAAATTATAGTCAGCGGTGGTCTTGATGAATACAAGGTCGATGAACTTCTCTCCAGAGGAGCACCCATAGATATTTTTGGTATTGGCACAAAGGTCGGAACATCATCGGATTCGCCCTATGTTGACTTTGTCTATAAACTCGTTGAACTTGATGGAAAGCCTGTAATGAAAACAAGCAGCGGGAAAAAGATGTATCCCGGTAAAAAGCAGGTTTACCGTCTTGAATCATTTGACCGTGTTACCGTGTGGGGTGAAAAAAGCGAGGGCAGACCCCTTTTAAAACCAATTTTTCTCAGCGGAAAAAGGGTTGTGGAGCTTCCCTCTTTAGAGAGAGTCAGGGAGCATTTTCTTTCTGAATTTGAGAAGTTAGATGATAGCGTTAAAGATATTTACAAAAAGTTTACGCGGCCTGTGGAAATTTCAGAGCGGTTAAATCAGCTTTACGAGGAAACTTACAGAGAGATAGAGGAACAGGAATGGAAGTGAAAAAAATAACGATTGATGGTCCTGCTGGAGCAGGGAAAAGCACCATAGCAAAGATTTTAGCGAAAAAGCTTGGATTTCTGCATCTTGATTCCGGTGCAGTTTACAGAGCAATTGGTGTTGCTGCAAAGAAATCGGGAATTGACCTTGATAGTGAGGAAGCGGTCTCTTTGTTTCTTAAACGTATTTCTGTAGAGATAAAAGATGATGGTAGAGTTTTTCTTAATGGTCTTGATTTAACAGAAGAGATAAGGAAGCCTGAGGGTGGAGTTTTAGCTTCAAAGGTTGCAAGGTTTCCTGAAGTAAGAAAGAAAGTAATTGAAGTTCTGAGAAAGGCTGCAGAAGGTAGAAAAGTTGTAACCGATGGAAGGGATGCCGGAACAAACATCTTTCCTGATGCAGAGCTTAAGATATTTTTAACGGCATCTCCTGAGGAAAGGGCTAAAAGAAGGTATGAAGAACTTAAAGAAAAAGGTTTTAACGTTACTTTCGAACAGGTTTTAAAAGAAGTCAGGGAGAGAGATTATCAGGATAAAAACAGAGAAGTAGCACCTTTAACCGTGCCTGAAGGGGCTTATGTGATAGATACCACAGGAAAAACTGTAGAAGCAGTTGTTAGAGAAATAGAAGAGTTACTTTAATATTTATCTATAAGGGAGATTATGTGGAACTTAAGCGTTTGACAGAAGGTGTTTACTATATTCCGGGAAGGACGAATGTCGGTGTCATTCAGTGCGGCGGTGGAGATGTTATTTTAGTTGATACAGGTATTGATTCCGGTAGCGGAAAGAGGATTTTAAGGCTGCTTGAAAAACATGGTTTGAAACCGGTGGCTATTGTTAATACCCATTTTCACACGGATCACTGTGGTGGAAACAGGATACTGAGGGAGAAAGCGGATGTTAAGGTTTATGCTTCCGGTATCGCAGCGACGGTTATAAAGTATCCTTTTATAAATCCCTTTTCTCTTTTTTCCGGTGTTTATCCTGTAAAGGATTTGATGAACAAGTTTGTGATGGCGCAGCCATCCGATGTTGATGTTGAGATAGAGCCGGGAGAGCTTAAAATCGGCGATGCTATGCTTGAAATTGTTCCTCTTCCCGGTCACGCTCCGGGGCAGGTCGGTATTGTTGTTGGCGATATTCTTTTCTGCGGTGATGCCGTATTTGCGCCGGAAGTTATTGAAAGGGTTGGTATCCCTTTTAACGTTGATATAAAAACGGAGAAAGAGACATTGAAATTCCTTAAAAATACCAGATTTTCCTTTTATGTTCCTTCTCACGGTGAGCCGGTGGAAGATATTGGATTTTATGTTTCTGAGAATTTCAAACAGATTGATAAGATTGAAAAAATAATACTTAATTTTCTCGAAAAAGAGGCTTCCTCTGAAGAGGTGGTATACTATGTTTTAAGCAAAATAGGTTTAAAGGTCAAAGCTGCTCATCATTACTTTTTGATTCATGCGGGAATTCTTGCATATTTGTCTTACCTATACAATAAAGATTTAATTTCTTTGAAAATAGACAGCCGCCCACTGTGGAAAAGAAAGTGAGGAGCAAAATCCCCAGCATTAAAAGCTGAGGCCTGCCTCAAGATAAGGACCTTTGATTTTTATGTCGGAAGATACATCTTTTATGTCATCAATTTTCAGGTTTTCATACCTGTAACCGGCGCCGATAAAAAGTAGTGGAATTGGTGAGTATCTGACTTCTGCCTTTGCATCAGTAAATTGATTGCCAGAGTATCCTATCCACTTGAGTTCTGCGTTTACCCTGACAGATCCTACGCCAAAATCTCCCTGTCCGTAAAGCATTGGAAGCGCCACCTGAAAGTCAGTTGATTCTGTAGTATTGGAAGATTCAACAGAGGCATAACCGTCAATGTATTTAAGTGTTAGACCAAAGTTTATGTGTGTTGTTCCAAGTGTTGCAAGTCCAAGGAACGGAACGCCCCAGTAGAGTGTTAAATCGTACTGGTCAAGTCTCAGTTCGGTGTTTATGTTTTGTGAGACGTTAAATGATGTGTTAGCGAATGTAAATGATTTAGTTACTGTTCCAGAACCTGTAAAGTCGTACTTTGTCGCTTCAATTTTCACGTTTGGTATAAGTGGTATCGGATGTTCTATCCTTACCCACCCAAAGGGTTTTGTTTCGTCTCCTAAGTTGAGGTCATCTTTTACATCAACGTTAGTACCCTGATAGTTTATCCATCCTGAAGGCTGTTCCTGAACAGCACCGGCACCGGCTTCTATTGTTAAAAGAGGCAAAGCGTTGGCAGCCGTTGAGGAAAGAAGGAATCCGACCGTTAAGAGTCCAAGAATTTTTCTCATTGTTCCCTCCATATAAGGATTTAACTACATTATTAACATTTTAAAAAATCAGGTTCCCACGTCCCAGGAATTGAGGTACTCTATCTGTTCAGGCGTGAGTTTATCTATCTCTATGCCCATTGCTTTGAGTTTTAACTCGGCAACCTTGTTATCGATGTGTCCCGGGACGACGTAAACGTCAGGTTTGAGGTTTTTACCTTCTTTCACAATATACTCTGCCGATAGTGCCTGGTTTGCAAAACTCATATCCATGACAGATGCAGGATGTCCCTCCGCTGCAGCAAGGTTAATGAGCCTTCCTTCGCCAAGAAGGTAGATACGTCTTCCGTCACTCATTGTGTATTCGTCAACGAAATCTCTGATTCTTCTTTTTTTAACAGCTATCTTTTCAAGGGCAGCAACATCTATTTCAACGTTAAAGTGCCCTGAGTTTGAGACGATTGCACCATCTTTCATAACGTTAAAGTGCTCTTCTCTTATTACATGTATGTTTCCTGTCACCGTGCAGAAAATATCTCCTAACTTTGCCGCTTCTGCCATCGGCATAACTCTGAATCCGTCCATTCTTGCTTCTATCGCTTTTATTGGATCTACTTCTGTTACTATGACTTCCGCTCCCATACCGGCGGCCCTCATGGCAAGACCTCTTCCGCACCAGCCATAACCTGCAACGACAAAAACAGAACCTGCAAGCAATCTGTTTGTGGCTCTAAGAATACCGTCTATGGTTGACTGTCCTGTTCCGTATCTATTGTCGAAGAGGTGCTTTGTAAGCGCTTCGTTTACCGCTATCACGGGATATTTTAGAACGCCGTCTTTTGCCATTGCTTTTAGCCTTATTACACCTGTTGTTGTTTCTTCTGTGCCGCCCATTACCTTTTCGAGGAGTTCCGGGTGTTCTTTATGGAGCGTTGAGACAAGATCAGCACCGTCATCCATTGTTATGTCAGGTTCTTTTGAGATAACCGTTTTTATGTGGTCGTAGTAGGTCTTTTCGTCTTCACCTTTTATGGCAAAAACGGGAATGTCATAATATTTAACAAGA
>NZ_JALVIW010000061.1:0-31287 GCF_027028515.1 Desulfurobacterium sp.
AGATGGTAATGCCTGGAGACAACGTAACATTTGAAGTAGAACTACTCAAACCTGTAGCTATAGAAGAGGGACTCAGATTTGCTATCCGTGAAGGTGGTAGAACTGTAGGTGCAGGTGTTGTTACTGAAATCCTTGACTAATTGAAAAAAATACATAAATTCTCATCGGCGGGCATCCCTTGTGGATGCCCTTAATTTTGTAAAACCTCATCATCCGGGAGTTTGAAATGGCCAAGAAGGGACCTCGTGAGATAATTCAGCTTGCATGTACAGAGTGCAAGAGAAGAAACTACTCTACTACTAAAAACAAGAGAAATACTCAGGAGAGACTTGAGCTTAGAAAGTATTGCCCCTGGTGCAATAAACACACCTTGCATAGAGAAGTAAAATAGGTTATATTCTCACACGCGAAACATAAAGGGTAGGCCAGTAGCCCAATTGGCAGGGCACCGGACTCCAAATCCGGCGGTTGGGGGTTCAAGTCCCTCCTGGCCTGCCATTTTATTTATTTTGTGGAGGGCAAATGTCCCCGGTGACTTTTCTTAAGGAAGTTAAGCAGGAACTAAATAGAGTTACCTGGCCTAATAGGGAAGAGGTAGTGGAAGGTACCATTGGAGTACTTACTTTTACAGGTATAATAGCTGCGTACTTCTGGATTATAGATATGATATTTACGAAACTTCTTCAGTTCATAATCAAACAAGGGGTTTAAGTTAATGGCTGAGAGCAGATGGTACACCCTTCACGTTCAGTCTGGTTTTGAAGACAGAGTGAGAGCTAATATCGTTAAAGCCCTGCAACAGGAAGGGCTCTTGGATAAGGTGGAAGAGATTTTTATACCGGCAAATGAAAGGGTCGTTATAAAGGTTGCTGGAAAGGAAAAGGCTGTTTTCCCTCTAAAAGGTGAGGCTGTTACCTATGAGGTGGAAACGGACGATGGAAAAAAGGTAGTTTTTCACATTGAAAATGGTAAGGTTTGGGCGGAACCTGTAGAGACAAAGAAGGGGTGTCTTCCTCAAAAACCAATAGATAGAATCGGCCAGAAAATAAAGTGTCCTGATCTCAAGGCAGAGGCGAAGATAGAGTTGAGAGATAAACTCTATCCCGGTTACATGTTCATAAAAGCGGAACTTGATAACAGAGTAAGGAGCACGGTTAGAGCTGTTCCGAGAGTGCTCGGATTTGTTAGCACGGGTGGAGAGCCGGTAGTTGTACCGGAATCTGAAATAGTTGCAATGAGAGAAAGGCTTGAGAAAGGTGTGCCTAAGGTTACCAAACTTAAGTTTGACAGGGGCGACAGAGTTAAGATCAAAGAAGGACCATTTATTGGCTTTGAGGGTGTTATATCAGAAATTGATGCGGAGAGAGAAAAGGTTATTGTTTTAGTTAACATTTTTGATAGGCAAACACCGGTTGAGCTTGAGTTTGACCAGATAGAGAAAGTAAGCTAAATGAGATAAATAGCGGAGGAATAAAATGGCAAAAAAGGTTGTTGCTGAAGTTAAACTTCAACTGCCTGCTGGCGAAGCTACACCTGCACCACCGGTTGGTCCGGCACTTGGTCAGCACGGTGTTAATATTATGGAATTTGTAAAGGCGTTCAATGCTGCAACTGCGGACAAGAAAGGGCTAGTTATTCCTGTAGTTATAACTATCTACGCTGACAGGTCATTTACTTTCATAATGAAGACGCCTCCGGCTTCTGTTCTCATTAAAAAGGCGGCCGGAATAGATAAAGGTGCTCATATGCCAAAGAAAGAAAAGGTCGGAAAAATTACAAGAGATCAGCTTAGGCAGATCGCAGAGACAAAAATGCCGGATCTTAACTGTTACGATATAGAAGCTGCCATGAGAATAATCGAAGGAACGGCCAGAAACATGGGTGTGGAAGTAGTTGACTGATTAAAAGTATTAACGTTTACCACCTTTCATGGTGGGAGGCATGAAGATTAGAATGCCGACAGGAGGAGAAAATGGCTAAAAAACACGGTAAGAAGTACATGAACGCACTTGCCCTCATCGACAGGACAAAGACATATCCAATTGACGAAGCGGTTTCTCTCGTTAAAAAGATGGCAGATGTAACAAAGAGGAACTTTGATCAGACCGTGGAACTTGCAGTAAGGCTTAATGTTGATCCTAAGTATCAGGATCAGATGGTAAGGGGAAGTGTAGTTCTACCTCACGGTCTTGGAAAGGATGTTAAAGTTGCCGTTATTGCTCAAGGTGAAAAACTCAATGAAGCGAAAGAGGCTGGCGCAGATTTTGTTGGCGGTGATGATCTCATTCAGAAGATCCAGCAGGGCTGGCTTGACTTTGACGTTCTCATTGCGACACCTGACATGATGGGTAAAGTGGGAAGACTGGGCAGGATTCTTGGTCCAAGGGGTCTTATGCCTAACCCGAAGACGGGAACCGTTACTTTTGATGTTGCAAAAGCGGTTAAAGATGCAAAAGCCGGTAAAGTTGACTTTAAAGTTGAAAAGGCCGGTATTGTTCATGCACCAATAGGTAAAGTTTCATTTGATGAAAAGAAACTTCTTGAAAACGCCCTTACGCTTATAAAGGCAATTCTTGCTGCCAAACCTTCAGGTGCTAAGGGGCAGTACGTTAAAAGTATGGCTATATCAGCATCAATGGATCCCGGTGTTAAGATAGACATCTTTGATGCTATAAACAAAGCTCAATCTCTTGAATAATACTGCTGAGGGGGCTTCCCCCCTTTTTTCTTGTTGATTTTTTATCTGAAGTTTTTATATTTACTCAATGTGTCGGGGCGTGGCGTAGCCTGGTAGCGCGCTGGCATGGGGGGCCAGAGGTCGCCCGTTCAAGTCGGGTCGCCCCGACCATTTTATATTGCGGGAAAAATAATGAAAAGGTGGATATTCCTTCTTGTCTTGCCAGTACTCCTTTTATCTTCCTGCGTTTTTCAAACAAAACCGTCGGTAGTACCCTATCCCTGGAACTTCATTAAGAGGCCATCTAAAGAGATAAAAGGTATAGTTGAATGTTCAGTTTCGTGTTTCAATGGGACGGCAGTCTCTGGAAAAGCTCTCCTGTTTGTTGATGGCAGTAGAGCTTTAATAAGGGTTTACGGGACGGCTGGTGTTTATGGTGGGAGAATAGTTATAAAAGATGGTGAGCTGTTTGCAGATAGAAACCTTGCCCCTTTTGCAAAGTATCTCCGTTCTCCTCAGCAACTAAAATCGATGCTTACAGGTTATATCTACGAAAAATCGTATAAAATAATAACACCTTATGAGTTGCAATTCTCTTTTGGTAAGTTGACCGAAACCTACATTTACGCTGGTAGAAAGATTAAAGAAGTGGTGATAACAGATGGTATCTGCAGTTTGAAAGTTAAACCTATTAAGGTAAAAGAGGTAAAGTGATGAGTTCCTGCGTTGTTATTCTTTCCGGGGGTCTCGATTCAACGACCGTCCTTTACTGGGCTAAAAACCATTTTAGCGATGTGTATGCAATAACGTTCTTTTACGGGCAGAGGCACAGTATAGAAGTTGAAATGGCAAAGAAGATTGCTGAAAATGCAGGTGTTAAAGAGCACAAGCTTTTTGAGATTGACCTTTCAAAAATTGGCGGTTCAGCTCTCACAGATAAAAATATAGATGTGCCGGAAGCCCACAGTATTGAAGAAATAAAAGAAAGAGGTATCCCCGTTACATATGTTCCCTTTAGAAATGGTATTTTCGTTTCCATAGCGGCTGCTTATGCGGAAACTAAAGGGTGTACAGATATAGCTGGCGGATGGAATGCGGTTGATTACAGTGGATATCCAGATTGCAGACCCGAGTTCCTTAAGTCTATGGAAGAAGCGTTAAATAGGGGAACGAAGGTAGGTGCTGAAGGTGGCAGATGGCACATTCACGCTCCCTTAATAAGGTTGACGAAAGGGGAAATAATTAAACTTGGCCTTTCCCTTGGTGCCGATTATTCATACTCTATTTCATGTTACAGGGGTGGTGAAATTCCGTGTGGCAAATGTGATAGCTGTATTTTGAGGGCTAAAGGCTGGGAAGAAGTTGGGGAAGAGGATCATCTTATAAGACGGCTAAAGCAGGAAGGAAAAATTCAGGGGTGATTATGAAAGTTATACTTCTTGATTTCAACATTCCAGATATTGATATTAAAAAAGAGGAATTAGAAAAGCATGTTTTTTTTACATTCCTTGTAGATGGGATATCAAGAGCATGCTCCCATCAACTTGTACGTCACAGGCCGGCTTCTTACAGTCAGCAGTCTCAAAGGTATGTTTCTATGAAAAAATTTCCCTATGTGAAGCCAGAATCTCTTGAAGATAAGTACGTTGAAACAGAAATGGGAAGGTTCTCTTTTGACGAAGTAATGTCCTTTCTCGGTAGCGTTTATGAGTCTTTTGTAGAAACAGGCGTTCCTAAAGAAGATGCGAGGTTTGTTCTCCCCAACGCCTGTTCTACAAGGATCGTGTTTACAATGAGTGGAAGGGAGCTTATTCATTTTTTAAGATTGAGAACCTGCAACAGGGCTCAGTGGGAAATAAGAGAAATGGCTGTTAAGATGCTTAAACTTTTGAGGGAGAAACTCCCGGAAATTTTTGAGAAAGTTGGCCCTGTCTGTTACATGACAGGTGTTTGTCCTGAAGGTGAAAAGACATGTGGCAGGCAGAGAGAGGTTGTTTCATTTTTTGAAAACCTGTAGAATAGGCAGGCTTAACACAGGAGGCTGTTTATGGAAAGAGGACTTGAAAGGGTAATAAGCATCCTGAAGAAGCAAGATATAGGAAAGTTTGATATATATGCTGTTTCCACTGAAGGCTATAGTGTTGAAGTTAAGGATGGGACTGTGGAAAAGATTAAGGTTCCCGTTAAAAAAGGCGTTGCTATACGGGTTATCGTTGATGACCGTCTCGGTTTTGCCTACACCAGAGATACGAGTGATGATGGAATAAGGATAGCTATTGAGTGTGCCAGGGAGAACGCAAGGGGTGCTGATCCTGATGAGTACGAGCTTTCTATGCCTGCTCAAGCTTCACTTGACTTTCCTCTTTATGATGAAAATTTCAGAGATATTTCCATTGAAAGAAAGGTTGAAGTAGCACGCCAGCTTGAGGAGAAAGTTCGTTCTATTGATAAAAGGGTGAAAGTTGTAAGAAAGGCGTCCTACAATGACTCTATTACTAGGGTTTTCTATTACAACTCGAACGATCACTCTTTCTCTTACGAGACAACTTCTTTTTCACTTAGTGTTATGCTCAAGGCGGAAGAGAACGGTGACAGTCAGATGGGCTGGGATTTTGATATTGTTAGACATTTTTCTCAGCTTAATACCGATATTGTTGCGATGAGAGCTGTTGAAAATGCGGTTTCTCTTTTAGGTGCAAAACCAATGAAAACGAGAAAGATACCTGTTATATTCAAGAACGTTGTTTTTGCTGAGCTTATAGATGCTCTATCTGCAGGGTTTTTGGGTAACAATGTTTTGCGCAAAAAGTCCCTGTTTGCCGGTAAATTGGGATTTGAAGTTGCAAGTCATGTTCTTTCCATATACGATAATCCCCACCTTGAGGATGGAATCGGTTCGAGACCCTACGATGATGAGGGAACAGTTACCAGGAAGAAAGCCATTATAGAGAGAGGTGTTCTCAAAAACTTTTTAGTTGATATATACTCAGCCAGGAGGTTGAACCATCCAACTACCGGAAACGGTATAAGAACCGGTATTGCTTCCCTTCCACAACCTGGCGTTACGAATCTTGTAGTTGAGCCCGGAGCTCTGTCTTTTGAAAGTCTTGTAAGAACGCCGGAAGAGGTTTTGGTTATAACCGACGCAATGGGCATTCACACCATTAATCCTATTTCTGGTGAGTTTTCTATCGGTGTCAGCGGCCTTCTTTTAAAAGAAGGTAGTGTTGTTCAGCCTGTTGTTGGATGTACTGTTGCAGGCAACGTTAAGCATCTCTTAAACAACATAAGTGAGGTTGGAAGGGATAGCAGGTGGATAGGAAATATAAGCAGTCCGTCTGTTTTAGTTAAAGAACTTACGGTTGGTGGCGTATGAAAAATAGGCGTAAGGAGAGAATAGAGTCTCTTTTAAGAAGGGAAATTTCTGACATCATCACATTTGAGATAGATAAACCGGAAGGTGTATCTTTTGTTTCTGTCTTTTCCGTTGATGTTTCAAAGGACGGGCGGAAGGCAGTTGTTTATATTTCCGCTTTAAAGAGTGAAGAGGCGGCAGTGATGGTGAATGTGCTTAATCACGCAGCCGGATATATCCATCACCTGCTTGGGAAGCGTCTCAGGATGAAAGTTGTTCCAAGACCTGAGTTTAAAGTAGCACCTGATATTATGTTAGGAGACGTGCGTTGAAAATAATGACAAGGAGAGAGGTTGCTCAGCTTATAGAGAATATGGGAGGAAGGATACTTATTACATCCCATAAAAATCCAGATGGTGATGCGATAGGAAGTGCTCTCGGGTGGTTCAATTTTTTGAGGAAACTTAAAAGTAATGTAAAAGTGATTCTTTACGATGAGGTTCCCTATTTTTATGACTTTTTGCCTAATGTAGGGAAAATTGTCTCTTCAAAAAAGATAGAAGAACAGTTTGATTGGGCTATAATTCTTGATGTTTCAGAACTTTCAAGAACAGGTTTTGAATCCATTTCGGCAAGAAATTCTCTTGTTATAGATCACCATGCAACGGCAAATCCCCAGAGTACGTTTGCAATAGTTGAACCTTCTATGCCGAGCACGTGCGAGCTTTCTCTTGAAATAATGAAACTGATAGGAGAAGAGCTTATAGATTATGATGTAGCTCTTCCGATATATACAGGTATGGTTACCGATACGGGGAGTTTTGGTTACAGCTCTACAACACCTCAAACGTTGAGAAATGCTGCGTTTTTACTTGAGAAAGGGATAAATCCTTACACTGTTATAAAGAACCTTTTCGAAAGGAATCGGGTAACCAGAATAAAGTTGCTTCAAAAGGTTCTTGAAACTTTAGACTTTGCTCTTGATGGAAAAATTGCTTACATTACGCTTTATCAAAGATTTATTGAAGAAACAGGTGCTGGTATTGAGGAAACGGAAGGTTTTATAAAGTACCCCAGATCAATTGACGGCGTTGAAGTGGCTGTGTTTTTTAAAGAGTATGAAGCAGGAAAGTGGAAGGTTTCTCTCCGTTCTAAAGGGAAAGTGGATGTTGCTGACATTTCAAGGAAGTTTGGTGGTGGTGGACATGTTATGGCGGCAGGGTTTGAATATGCCGGTGAAGGAGGACTTGAAAGATTAAAAGAGGAACTCTTCAAAGTAATTGAAAGTGCTCTCTTTCAATAATGTTTGTCTCCTATAAGGAATATGGGACCTCCTGGAGTTTCGATAATCTTTACATTTACTCCGTAAATTTCCGATAGAACTCGTTCGTTTATTATTTCCTCTTTTTTTCCAGCTACAAATTTGCCGTTTCCAACGATGATTACCTTTTCAATGTACGGCCAGACGAAATTCAGGTCGTGGGTAACCATAAGAATACCAAACTTTTTATTTTTGTTGAGGCTGGCTATTATGTTGAGAATCTTTCTTGAGCTTTTGATATCTACGCCGGTTGTGGGTTCGTCGAGGAAAAGGTAGTGGGGATTACCAACAAGGGCTCTTGCTATGAGAATTTTCCTCTGCTGCCCCCCTGAGAGTTTTGAAAAGGGTTTATCGGCGAGATGGTCAAGTTCAAGTGTTCTCAGCCAGTGAAGAGCCAGCTCTTTATCCTTCTTGGTTACAGGTTCAAAGTGTCCTTTTCTCGGGAACAGTCCTGATATTACGATGTCAAAGGCGGTTGCCGGAAAGATTTTTGAGTAACTTTCCATCTGGGGGACGTAACTTAGAAACCGCTTTTCTTCACAATAGCCTGTATCTGTACAGTTGACGCCGTGGATGTAGATTTCACCATCAAGCGGCGGAACTATTCCTAATATGGTTTTTAAAAGTGTTGACTTTCCAGCCCCGTTAGGTCCTACGACTACCCAGAACTCTCCTTCATCCATAAATAGAGAGAGCCCCTTAATCAGGGGCTTTTTTATGTTGTAACCTACGGTTAAGTTTTTAAGCTCAATACCGTGGTTTTTCATCGTTACTTTAACTTGAAGAGCTGGTTGAAAGGAATAAATCCTCTATGGATGTATCCTTTGTTCTTTTCGCCTGGCGGAATGTAGATGATTGTTGGCGTTGCATTTATGCCTTTTTTAAGCAGGTCAGCTCTGATTTTTGTGTAGAATTTCTCAAGCTCTTTTCTCTCTTTTTCCGGTATTTTGTTGTAGTTCTTTGCGACCTCTTCAGCTAAACTCTTGTTAAATTTTATGAAGTTTCCGTTTCCTCTCATGAATATGTGTCCCATCGCTTTCTGGGCTCCATATTTTCTGGCAAGATAGGTGTAGTAGACAAAACCTTTTATAGAACGTTGACCGTGAACGGGAAGAGGTACGAAAACGAGCTTTATCCCTTTCTTTAAAGACTCTGCAACTTTTGAGAAGTTTTCGTAGCAGAATGGGCAGTAGACATCCCATACTATATATACGGTTTTGTTGCCGTTTCCGACAACATGAGGTATGTTGTTTTCGTTAAGTTCTTTGAGTATTTTTTTAAACCAGGTTAAATCGGTTTTGATCATTTCTTCCCGTTTTTTTGGTTCTATTACAGATGCAAGCGGCATGCCTCCCTTTGTTTCTGAGTCAAATCTGTAAAGCTTTAAAGCCATTTTTTTACCGTTGTCTGTCATCCATACGTAGCCATAGATGTATCTGCTTCCCGCTTTGTCTTTGAATTTTAACTTGTATGCTCTCAGGGTTACCGTTTTATTTGTTGGTTCTACATCAACAAGCTCAAGATTTTTTCCGCCCGCGTGACCGAACATTTTTTTGATGAGCGTTTTTACGTCTTTTGAATTTGCTGTGCCGGTCTGTGCTGTCTGGGTCTGGGCACATGAAAATGATGTGGTTGCAGCAACTGCAATAGCAAGATAAATAAGACGTCTCATGGTCTCACCTCAGGTTAAATTTATTTGAAAAGGGGGAATTCCCCCCTTTTACTTGGTATTTAATCTAATCTTCGCCTGTGCTGCTGCAAGTCTTGCTATTGGAACTCTAAACGGTGATGGACTTACATACTGGATGCCAGCTTGCTGGAAGAAGTTGATTGAGCGTGGGTCTCCACCGTGTTCACCACAGACACCCGTTTTGATGTTTGGTCTAGTACGGTTTCCTTTTTCTATAGCGATTTTTATGAGTTGTCCAACACCATTTTCGTCAATATGCATAAATGGATCGCCTTTGAGGATGCCCTTTTCCACATATTTTCCGATGAACTTTCCGGCATCGTCTCTTGAAAGGCCAAAGGTCATCTGTGTGAGGTCGTTTGTTCCGAATGAAAAGTATTCAGCATCTCTTGCAAGTTGATCTGCTATGAGAGCTGCCCTCGGTATCTCTATCATCGTTCCAACCTGATAAGGAACTTCTACGCCTGTTTCAACAAACACTTCTGCAGCAACCCGGTCTATCATTCTTTTAAGCTCTGCAAGTTCTCTATCGTCTGCAATGAGAGGGAGCATTATTTCCGGTTTGACTTCTATACCTTCTCTCTTGCACTCGCACGCGGCTTCTATTATTGCTCTTACCTGCATTTCGTATATTTCAGGGTAGGCAATACCGAGCCTTGAACCTCTAAGTCCAAGCATGGGGTTAACTTCATGGAGCTCTTCAGCCCTTCTCTTTATCTCTTCAACGGATATTCCCATTTCTTTAGCGGTCTTTTCAAACTCCTCTTCTGTCTTTGGAAGGAATTCATGAAGTGGTGGGTCAAGGAGTCTTATGTTTACTGGGAGCCCGTCCATAACTTCAAAGATTGCTTTGAAGTCACTCTTTTGCATTGGAAGGAGTTTTTTGAGGGCCTTTTCTCTCTCTTCCTTTGTCTTTGCGAGGATCATTTCTCTAACAACCGGGATTCTTTCTTCGTTGAAGAACATATGTTCTGTTCTGCACAAGCCTATACCTTCAGCGCCAAACTTTCTTCCCTGAAGGGCATCTTCAGGTGTATCTGCATTGACCCTTACCTTGAGGTCTCTTATTTCATCGGCCCACTTCATCAGTTCTTCAAACTCACCTGAAATGTTAGCCGGAATGGTTTTTATTTCGCCGTGGAAAATTTCACCGGTTGAACCGTCTATAGTGATGATGTCGCCTTTTTTGACAACAATATCACCAACTCTGAATTCCTGCTTGTCGTAGTCAACGGTTATTGTTTCGGCACCTACAATGCATGTTTTACCCATTCCTCTTGCAACAACAGCTGCATGTGAGGTCATGCCGCCTCTTGCCGTTAGGATACCTTCAGCTGCGTGCATTCCGTGAATGTCTTCAGGTGAAGTTTCATGTCTTACAAGAATCACCCTTTCACCTTTCTCTTTCATTTCAACGGCTTCATCAGCAGAGAAAACAACCTTTCCAGATACAGCGCCCGGAGCAGCTGGTAGTCCTTTTGTTATGAGTCTTCCCTCTGCAATTGCCCTCTTCTTGTCCTCTTCGTCAATCATAGGGTGGAGAAGCTGGTTGATTAGTGAAGGGTCTATTCTCATAATGGCTTCTTCTTTTGTTATAAGTCCTTCTTTTACAAGGTCAACGGCGATCTTTACAGCTGCTCTTGCCGTTCTCTTGCCTGTTCTTGTTTGAAGCATGTATAGCTTGCCGTTTTCTATAGTGAACTCTATGTCCTGCATATCTCTGTAGTGCTTCTCAAGTATATCTCTTATTCTTTCAAGCTCTTTGTAAACCTCAGGGAATTCCTCTTCAAGGGATACTTGAGAATCGTCAGTTTTCTGTGATTTTCTGAGCGGTTGTGGTGTTCTTATACCGGCAACGACATCTTCTCCCTGCGCGTTTTTGAGATATTCGCCGTAGAATTCATTTTTACCTGTTGAAGGGTTACGTGTAAACGCAACACCTGTTCCTGAAGTATCTCCCATGTTTCCAAAGACCATTGCAACAACGTTAACCGCTGTTCCGTAATCTTCGGGGATTTTGTTGATTTCTCTGTACCTTATGGCTCTCGGGTTGTTCCAGGAGTCAAAAACAGCCCTTACTGCCATTTCAAGTTGCCTGTAAGGGTCCTGGGGGAATTCCTGTCCGGTTTCCCTCTTAATCATCTCTTTGTACTTTTTGACGATGTCTTTAAAATCTTCTGCGGTAAGATCTATATCAGCTTCTGCACCGACTTCTTTTTTCTTTGCTTCTAAGATTTCTTCAAACTTTTCGTGTGGAATACCCATAACGACGTTTCCGAACATCTGTATAAATCTTCTATAAGAATCCCATGCGAATCTCTCATTTCCCGTGCTTTCAGCAAGGCCTTCCACAGATTCGTCGTTAAGACCCAGGTTAAGAATCGTATCCATCATTCCGGGCATGGAGACTGGAGCACCTGAACGAACAGCTACAAGAAGTGGCATTTTTCTGTCGCCAAACTTCTTGCCAACAACTTCTTCAATCTTTTTCATTCCTTCAAGGATCTCATCCCATAGTCCTTCAGGAAACTTTTGTCCAAGCTGAAAGTATTCCTTACACACCTCTGTTGTTATCGTAATACCCGGTGGAACAGGTAATCCAAGGTTTGTCATTTCGGCAAGGTTCGCCCCTTTGCCGCCTAACAAATCCTTCATTTGTGCGGTTCCGTCTGCCTTTCCGTTTCCAAAGAAATAGACTCTCTTAGCCATTATGCCGCCCCCTAACTTCTAATATTTCTAAAGTTCGCAAGTTGCGAAAGAGTTTCTGAAATTAGCTTTAAAATGGACAGTCTGCGGTTTTTGACCTTTTCATCTTTATCCATAACCATAACGTTGTCAAAAAAGAGGTCAACGTTCTTTTTAAGGTTGCCTATCCTCAGGAGTGCGGATTTGTAGTCGCCACTTTTTATGTCGTTTTCAATCTCTGCTTTTACGCGGTTGAAAGCTTCTAAGAGCTGTTTTTCGTATTCGTTGTCCGTCTCTATCTCTTTCTCGTCAGCAGTGAAATCTTCAGGAATTATGTTCATGACCCTTCTCATTGTTATCAGTACGGGCTCAAAGTCCTCGTCACTTCTAAGTTCGTCTATTGCTTTTATTCTTTCTACGGCGTCGGTCAGGTTGTCTGTTACATCAAGGACAGCATCCACCGTGTCCTGACGGAACCTTTCAGAAAGCAGTGCTTTTAGCCTCTCTTTTATGAAGTTTACTACCTCTTCGGGGTTACTTTCGGGGAGCTTTTTCCCCTGATTTCTGTATGTGTCAAATGTAAGTTTTGCAACTTCCATTATGTCTATAAGAATACCGTTTTCCGTTAACGTTCTGATTATTCCTATGGCGTTTCTTCTGAGGGCAAAAGGATCCATTGAACCTGTAGGTTTTAATCCAATACCGAAGAAACCGACAATGTTGTCAAACTTTTCTGCGAGAGAGAGTGCTATACCGGTTTTTGTTTCTGCCGTTCTATCATCTGAAAATCGTGGTAAATACTGTTCAAATATAGCTTCCGCTACTTCTTCGTCTTCACCATCAAGGAGGGCATAGTTTTTGCCCATAACCCCCTGGAGTTCTGTAAATTCTTTCACCATTTCGGTTACAAGGTCTGCCTTTGAAAGGAACGCAGCTCTTTCTGATTTTTTCTCATCACCGTCTATCAGTTTTGCAATTTTCGGGGTAAGGTTTTTAAGCCTTTCCACCTTTTCAAACATAGTTCCCAGTTTATCGTGGAAAATGACACCTTTTAGTTCAGGAACACGCTCTTCCAGTTTTTTCTTCCTATCTTCTTTAAAGAAAAACAGAGCGTCAGAAAGTCTTGCTCTTAATACCTTTTCGTATCCCTGTCTTACCACCTCTTCTTCAGGCGGTTTTATGTTTGCTACGGCTATGAAGTAGTTTTTAAGGTCTCCGTTTTTATCTCTTACTGAAAAGTATCTTTGATGCTCTTTCATCACAACTATTGGAACCTCTTCGGGAAGCTGGAGAAAGCGCTCTTCAAAGGTTCCTATGATAGGATAAGGAAATTCAACTAAATTGGTTACCTCTTCAAGCAGATCTTCATCTTCTACTAAAATGCAACCTGCCTGTTTTGCTAAATCTTCTGCGCTGTCAAGGATAATTGATTTTCTCTTTTCTATGTCAGCTATAACGTATCTTGATTCGAGTTCGGTGATGAGATCTTCGACTTCTAAAACGTTAAAAGGTTCCGGGGCAAGAAATCTGTGTCCCCTTGAAAACGGTTTACTTTCTATTCCATCAAGTGAAAATTTGACGGTTTCGCCACCAAAAACGGCACATATCCATCTTATTGGTCTTCCAAACCGTAAACTTCCACTTCCCCAGCGCATGCTCTTTTTGAAAGGGATGCTTTTTATAAGTTCAGGAACTTTTTCAGACAAGATGTCTCTAGTCTTTCTTCCCTTTACCGTTCTTTTTATTCCAGCGTAAACGCCCCTTTCCGTTTCTATTTTTATGAGATCATTAACGGAAACACCTTTTGAACGGGCAAATCCTTCGGCTGCTTTTGTTGGATTTCCATTTTCATCAAAGGCAGCTTTCCAGGAGGGGCCCGTAATTATTTCTTCTCTGTCAGATTCTTTTACAGGAATTCCGGTGGCAATAAGTATTAATCTCCTTGGTGTTCCAAACGTTTCAACTGTTTCTGCCGTCAGCCGGAAATCATATAGTAATTTTTTAAATTGATCTTTTATGCTCTGGAGTGCCGGTTCTATAAAGGATGCTGGAAGTTCTTCTGTTCCGATCTCAAGTATAAAATTTTCAGCCTTCACTTGCTGTTACCTCTTTCTCTTTTTTCAAGTATTCTTTCGCACACAAATTTGCAAGTTTTCTGACTCTTCCGATGTAAGATGCTCTTTCTGCCACAGATATTGCACCTCTTGCGTCAAGCACATTGAATACATGAGAACATTTTAGGCAGTAATCGTAAGCTGGAAGCACCAGGCCTTTCTCTATAAGTCGTTTAGACTCTACTTCGTACATTGAAAAGAGTTTGAACAGCATTTCAACATCTGCTTCTTCAAAATTATAGACAGACCATTGATATTCAGCTTCTTTGTAAAGATCACCATACTTTACGCCGTTTGTCCAGATAATGTCGTAAACGCTGTCAACATTTTGAATGTACATTGCAATTCTTTCAAGTCCGTATGTTATTTCCACAGATACTGGATTGAGAGTTATTCCACCTGCCTGCTGAAAGTAGGTGAACTGTGTTATCTCCATTCCATCAAGCCAGACTTCCCAGCCGAGCCCCCATGCGCCTAATGTAGGTGATTCCCAGTCGTCTTCAACGAATCTTATGTCATGTTTGTAAGGGCTGATGCCGAGGGCCTCTAAGCTTCCAAGATAAAGTTCCTGTGCATTTTCAGGAGAAGGTTTAAGGATTACCTGAAACTGGAAGTATCTCTGAAGTCTGTTGGGATTATCACCATACCTTCCATCGGCAGGCCTTCTGCATGCCTGGACATAAGCCACGTTCCAGGGCTTTGAGTCAAGTACTTTTAAAAATGTAAAAGGGTGCATTGTTCCTGCACCCTGCTCAACGTCGTAGCTTTTTCCAATGACACACCCTTTTTCAGACCAGTAAGTTTCCAGCTTAAATATCAGTTCCTGAAAAGTCACCTTATTCTCCATTGCCTCGTAATTTCACGCTTATTTTAAAATCTCTTTTTCTGGTAGTCAAACGCTCGCTTTTTTCTGAAATCGCTAATAATTTTAATATTAAATTTTCTATATTTATCGCTTATGACGGTTGTCTTATCAATTGGTTAGTTAATTCTTTCAGGAAATTATGTTTTGATTTTTCCTGTTATTGAGAAATTTATAGATTAAAGAACATTGAAGGGGCAGGAAAACTCCTGCCCCGGTATGGTCAGTTGTTTCTGATTTCTTCTGCAATAAGGTCTCCTATCTCTTCAGTTGTTACCTCTTTGCATCCGTCGGACATTATGTCTTTTGTCCTGTATCCTTTTGCGAGTACGGTTCTTACTGCTCTGTCTATGGCTTCTTCAGCTTCAGCCATGTCGAACGAGTATGTAAACATCATTCCAGCAGAGTTTATTGTTGCAATTGGGTTTGCTATGTTCTGACCTGCAATGTCGGGAGCAGAGCCGTGGATTGGTTCGTAAAGACCGATTTTTCCACCGATGCTTGCAGATGGGAGCATTCCAAGAGAACCTGTCAACATGGCACAGGCATCGGAGAGGATATCGCCAAACATGTTCGTTGTAACTATAACATCGAACTGTTTGGGCCATCTGATTATTTGCATTGCGGCGTTATCAACGTACATGTGGTTTAACTCAACATCGGAATAATCCTGATGAACTTTCTCCATAACTTCTCGCCAGAGAACTGTAGCTTCCAGGACGTTTGCCTTATCAACGCTGGTAACTTTTTTCCCTCTCTTTCTTGCCACTTCAAAAGCAACCTTTGCAATCCTTTCAACTTCATGCTCGTAGTATCTTAGAGTGTTTATGCCAACCTTTTCGTCACCGTCAATGAAAATTCCTTTAGGAATTCCAAAATAGATACCGCTGTTGAGTTCTCTAACAACCATT
This sequence comes from Desulfurobacterium sp., assembly GCF_027028515.1. Taxonomy (NCBI): domain Bacteria; kingdom Pseudomonadati; phylum Aquificota; class Aquificia; order Desulfurobacteriales; family Desulfurobacteriaceae; genus Desulfurobacterium; species Desulfurobacterium sp. The sequence continues at coordinate 15,616 of NZ_JALVIW010000061.1, forward strand.
ATGTCAACGCCTTTAACGATTTCGGGTTTTAGAGAAGAGGCATCTATGAGCTCGTCGTATAGTTTTGCAGGCCTTAAGTTGGCAAATGCGTTAAGTAGCTTTCTTAGACCTAAAAGAGCCCTTTCAGGTCTTATTGAAAATTCAAGGTTGTCCCACTTTGGTCCACCCACGGCGCCAAGGAGAACCGCATCTGACCCTAGAACCATCTCTTTTGTTTCTTCAGGAAATGGGTTACCCGTTTCGTCTATGGCCGCTCCGCCAATAAGCCCATATTCGTAGTTAAGTTTAAGGTTGAACTTTTCAGCCACGGCGTCCATAACCTTAATGGCCTGTTTTACGATTTCTGGGCCTATCCCGTCGCCCGGGAGAACTGCGATGTTAAACTCTTTCAACTTTCTGCCTCCTGTTACTTTATTTTTCCTGGAGCTTCTGTTTTGCATATTCCATCAGGCCACCGGCATCCATTATTTTTCTTATTTCAGGTGGTATAGGTGTAGCTTTAAATTCTGTTCCCTTCGTTATGTTTTTTATTACGCCTGTTGCCGGGTTAACCTCTACGATGTCTCCTTCTTCTATACCTTCCACGGCTTCCGGTGATTCAAAGATTGGAAGTCCTATGTTTATGCAGTTTCTGTAGAAGATCCTTGCGAAAGACCTGGCTATAACTGCGGAAACTCCAGCAGCTTTTATGGCTATTGGTGCGTGCTCTCTTGAAGATCCGCATCCAAAGTTTTTTCCGCCAACGATAATGTCACCTTTCTGAACCTTTGAAGGAAACTCGGGGTCTGCATCTTCCATGCAGTGTTTTGCAAGCTCTGCCGGGTCAGATGTGTTGAGGTACCTTGCAGGTATAATTTCATCCGTATTTATGTCGTCTCCAAACTTGAAGGCTCTGCCTCTGTAAGTTTCTTCGTTCATCTATAAATCCTCCTGTAGCAACATTATAGTTTACCGGTTAAGTTTTGATTGAAGGAATTTTAGCATCTTGAAACTGGAAAAGTATAATGACTGGTATAAATATATGTTATCGTTACTTTTTGTATATAGTCGCTTTGATTTGATACGGCGAGGGATAGTTCTGTGTTTTATATTTAAATGTTGAAATGCCATATTGTTTTGAGGTGTGATTGAGATGAAAATCAGGACGAAATTTATACTTCTCCTTTCCGTTATGGGTTTTTTTGGCTTCCTGGCCTCCACTACAGGTATGTACAGCATGCATATTCATGAGAAAGTGGATGAGAAGATAGAAGCTGTGAGTACAGAAAGGTATCTTCTTGAGAGGATGCTTCTTGACTATACTATGGGATTTGTGAAGGGTTTTAAAGGCCATGAGAAGCAGGATCTGAAGCGTACTATGGCTATTTTTGATAAGAATCTTAAGGCTCTTGGAGAGGGAGGTGTTTTTATTCACTTTACAGGTCTTCGTCATGAGGCGTCTCTGGGGGAAAAGTTTGTTGTTGACGGAGGTCTTTTAAAAGAGAAGAAGTATTCTCAAGAGCTAAAAGTTGTTAATGAAGTTTGGAGTAAGCTCAAAAAAGATCTTTTGTCCGGAAAAGTTCCGCCAGAAGTGTTGCTAAAGGAAGCGGCGCCGTTAAAAGAGGCTTTTGGGCTTATAGTTGATAAGCTGAAGAAGAGTGGTGAAAGGCGGCTTTTTTATAAACTTGAAGGTATTTACATAGTTATTGGAACTTTTGTTTTTCTTCTGATAGCTATGATGCTGAGGGATGTATCTTACAGATTAAACAAGCTGACCCGCGCTATTTCAAGCATTCCATCAGGTCTTGTCTGTAAACTTTCAAGTGTTCCTGAAAAGTATAAAACGGACGATGAGATAGGTGAGGCATTTAAAGCGTCTGAAGATACGGCAAAGCTTATTTTTACGTTGCTTGGCAGGATAAAGTTTATGCTTCAAAATTTCCAGTCCGGGCGTATTGAGAAAATCCGGATAGATGATCTTGAAGGTAAGTGGAAGGATATAGGAGAGCTTTTAAATGCTATATCTGATAAATGGGCTGAGGCTGCTCAGGCAACTTTAAGGTGGATAGAGTGTTTTAAGGGTCTTCGTTCCTGCGAAACGTGTGAAAATCGTTTTAATTGTGTTATTCCTGCTGACAACAGGGGAATCTACAAGCAGATTTATGGAACACTTAAAAGGCTAAAAGATGAAACGATGGTTGCGGCTGATGAAATTGAGCGGTTTAGAGAGGAAGTTTCTAAAGCCATAAGGGAAGGAAAGAGTTACATTCCATCAACGATTGACTATTCAAAAATTCCAGAATTTCTTATCCATATAGCGAGGTCTCTTGAAGATATGGCAATTTATTTGATAAATGCCCTTTCCAGCCAGAAAATTTTTCTTGCAACGGTTTCTCATGATATCAGGACGCCCCTTAATGGTATCATCGGCTTTTTGAACCTTTTATCGCAGTCAGATAAACTCAGCGAAAAGGACAAAGAGTATGTGGAACTTGCCCTTTCAAGTGCCAAGCAGCTTTTAAGCCTTGTCAATGATATTCTGGATGTAGCAAAAATCCAGGCAGAGCAGATAGAGCTTTGTACAGAACCTCTAAACATAATAAAGGTTTTGAAGGAAACGGCCTACGCTATCTCTTCAAACCTTAAGAAAGGTGTGAAGTTAAGGTTTAACTTTCCGGAAGAGGAGATATGGGTTGTAGCTGATGAGAAGAGAATCAAACAGATATTCTTTAACCTTCTTTCAAATGCTGCCAAGTTTACAGAGAGAGGTTATATAGAGGTCGGACTCAAGAAGAAAAAAGACGAAGGCGAAGTTGTCAAACTTCTATTTTACGTTAAAGATACGGGAATAGGCATTCCTTACGAAAAGCAACCATTACTTTTCAGACCTTTCTCTCAGATTAAAAGCAACATAAGCAAAAAAGTTGAAGGAACGGGATTGGGTCTCTTTATAACCAAGAAACTTGCCAACATAATGGGTGGTGATGTCTGGGTTGAAAGTGTGCCCGGTAAGGGTTCCACCTTCTATGTATTGCTCTCTCTTAAAAAGACAAAGGCGCCTGCAAAACAGTCTGCTGTGAAATCTGTTAAATGCAGAAAAGTGGATAAAAATCTAAAGGTTCTTGTTGCTGAGGATGTTCTTGTTAACCAGATTTTTATCAGGGAACTTTTGAGGAAGAAATTCGGCATAGAGCATGTGAGAATTGTTGATAATGGGAAGAAAGCGGTTGAAGAGGCGGAAAAGAATAATTATGACATAATTTTGATGGATTTAAAAATGCCTGTTATGGATGGACTTACGGCAGTTAAAGAGATACGTAAAAAAGGTATAGATGTTCCCATTTTTATTCTCACGGCAGATGCGTTTAGAGATTCTGAAGAAAAAGCAATGAAAGCAGGGGCTGACGGTTACCTTGTTAAACCTATTGAATTTGAGCAGTTATGTAAAGCGTTAACTTATGCTACTAATTACAAAATGAGAAAAGAAAAGGGATGATTCTTATTCCTTTGTACATTCACAGAAAAAATTTTTTCTTGATTATTTCTGTTTGGAGTGTTAAAAATGGCTGAGAAAAGGAAAAAAATAGGTGTATGTTTGAACGAATCTACCCCCAAGGAAGTTTTTTTTATAAGTCCCAAGAAGGTTTCGCTTGGTGAGTATGTGGAGCTTAACTACGAAAGTGCATGTGTTTTGGGATTTATTAAGTCAATTTCCTGTTCTACCAAGCTTTTTGATGACGATTTTGATTTTGATGATATAGAGAAGTTAAAGCGGATTTCCAACAGACGTCTGTTTTTCTATGGGAAGATATCAATCTTGGGTGATGTGGATAAGAACATGTTTATTCCACGGGTTCCGCCGCCGCCCGGAACTGATATATATCTTGCTTCATCGGATACTTTGCGTAAAGTGTTTGGAAGAGACGATGGTAAAAAAATTTGCATAGGTTCTCTCCTTACAAGAGAGGATGTTGACGTTTATGTTGATGTTGACCAGATAGTTAGCAGGCATCTTGCCGTGCTTGCCGTTACTGGAGGTGGTAAGTCAAACACGGTTTCCGTGATTATAGAGGGTATGCTGGAAAAGTCAGCAGCCGTTCTTGTCTTTGATATGCACGGTGAGTACGTAAATTTTAATTACAGGATGGACGGAGAGAATGTTGTTAAGCGACTTGAGCTGAAGTTGAACCCTGTTCATCTTAGCTACAAGGAGTTCAGACAGTTTGCCAACGTTGATGACAACTCGTTTATTCAAGATAGATATCTGAGAAGGGCTTTTAGGGCAACTATAGAGGACATTTCATCCGGTGCCATTCAGGTTGATGCCTTCTGGGGAAGGTTGAAGGGTGAGCTTGAAATGTATAGAGAACAGGCCAGGGAGGATCCGGACATAAAAGATGACAGGAGATCTATCATAGGCGTTCTCAACAAAGTCGAGGACATGGAAGATGCTTACAGTGAACTTTTTGACCTTTTTCAAAAGCCGATAGTTGATCAGATAGAACCGGCCCGCCTTAATGTTATCGATTTTTCTCATGTTGATGAGAAAATTGCTGACATTATTGTAAGCCACGTTTTGAGGAACCTGCTTGAAAAGAGGAAGCGGTTTGTTCACGGTTACGATGGCGGACTTGAATTCCCCGTGTTTTCTATACTTGAAGAAGCTCACATACTTGCCTCTTCTTCCGTTAATACCCGTTCTAAGTACTGGATATCAAGAGTTGCAAGGGAAGGGAGGAAGTTTGGACTCGGGTTATGTCTCGTCAGTCAGAGGCCAAAAGCCCTTGATGTTAATGCCCTTTCTCAGGCAAACAACATGATTATTCTTAAACTTGTTGAACCGAGCGACCAGCGGCACGTTCAACAGGCGGCAGAATCTTTAAGCAGCGAGCTTGTTGAACAACTATCCTCTCTTAATGTCGGGGAAGCTCTTGTTATGGGGAAGATGATACCGGTTCCTGCTCTTGTAAAAATAAGGTTAGCAAGAGGAAAAATGTCGGGAAATGATAGGAGTGCTGTGGAAGAGTGGGCGAAAGTTATGCAGAAGAAGAGAGATTTGGTGAAAGAGATAGACTCTTTTTACAGTGATGAGGAGGAATTTTGATATATAGAGAAAAAAAGAAGATAGCTCTTATGTCTGTTTTCTTTAATTTAATACTCTTTACCATTAAACTTTCAGCGGGGCTTGCTTCGAACTCTGCGGCTTTGATAGCAGATGCAATTCACTCTCTCTCTGACCTGGCAGCGGCCGTTTCTGTCTATGCCGGTATAACCATTGCTAACATGAAGTCAAAAGAGTTTCCTTATGGTCTTTACAAGGTTGAAAACATAGTTGCCATAGTGAGTTCTTTTGCAATTTTTCTTGCGGGATATGAGATAGCAAAGCATTCTCTACTTGGAGGAGGAAGGGAAAGAGTAACGAACCTGCCGGTGGCTCTTGTGGCTATTTTTGCAACTTTTATTCTCACGCTTGTTTTTTCCTTTTACGAGAGAAAAAAGGGAGAGGAATTGAATTCTCCAAGCCTTATTGCAGATGCAGAACATATTAAAACCGACATGTTCAGTGCTGCTGTGGTTCTTGTAGGTGTTATCGCGAATTATGCGGGCTATCCGTGGATAGAAAAGATGGCCGTGGCAGTTGTTGTTGTGCTTATATTCCGTGCCGGTTTTGAAATACTGCTTGAATCTTTGAAGGTTTTGCTGGATGCTTCGATAGATAGAGAAACTCTGGAAAAGGTTAAGAACATAATGCTTGAATTTCCAGAAGTTGCAGGAATAAAATCTATAAGAGGCAGAAATTCAGGAAGTTACAAATTTATAGAGGCTGAAGTCTATATCGATTGTGACTCTCTTGAAGAAGCTCACGAAATTGTAGATGCCATAGAGCAGAAAGTTAAAAAAGAGATACCTTTTGTTGAAAAAGTAATAATCCATCCGGAGCCTTATGAGCCGCGGAAGCAGGTAATAGCAATGCCTCTTGATTCAAAAGATAGATTTTGTGAAGGGTTTGGTAAATGTGATTTCGTTCTAATTGCCGTCGTTGATAAGAAGAGAAAGCTCTTAGAAAGCACTAAAATTTATGTTAATCCTGTTAAAAACATAGAAAGGGGAAGGGGTATAGAGCTCGTTGAATTCCTTAAAAGTAAAGGTGTAACGTGTATAATTCTTCCTAAAGTACCATCTCACAGGGGTGTTCTTTATGCAATGGCGGAAAATAGAATTAAGCTTGCCGTTGTTGATGGGGTGATAAACCCTTATGAATTTCTTGACAGGTTGTCCTCTGAAAATTTTAAGTGTCAGTCTCCTCTTATATTTTTGAGAGAAGGAGCAGGAGGGAGCAGGTGAAAGCCAGAGACTACATAGAAAGAGATTCGGTTTACGGGCATTTGAAAGTTGCCGTTTTTATCGATATGCAAAATCTATACTACGGTGCAAGGAACACCTTAAAGAAGAAAATAGATTTTAAAAGGCTTCTTGAAATAGCTGTTAGGGGAAGGAAGCTGCACAGAGCGATAGCTTATCTTGTGGATCTTGATAACGTGAATCAGGGAAGTTTTCTGTATGTTTTGAGAAGTCTCGGTTATGAGATTAAATTGAAGCAGCCGAAAAAGTTTTACAGCTGGGATAAGATTGAGTACAAAGCCGATTGGGACATGGGGATAGCCATTGATGCTATAGCCATGGCTGAATCGGGAAAGATAGATGTTGCCGTTTTAATGAGTGGTGACGGTGATTTTGTTGACCTTGTCAATTTCCTGAAAGCAAAGGGAATTAAGGTTGAGGTGATTTCCTTCAAACCTATTACGGCCAAGGAACTAATTGTTGCAGCTGATGAGTACATTGATCTTTACGAAGTTTCAGATTTTATAGTTTTAAAAGAGGAGAACAGCCATGGTGGTGAAGATATTTCCGCTGGGCCTTTTGGCGGTTAACACGCTCTTTGTCTATGACTTGGACAGCAGGGAGGGAATGATTGTTGATCCTGCCGGCGAACTTGATGAAATAATCGGCGTGGCAGACAGGAATGAGGTAAAGGTAAAGTACATAGTGAATACTCATGAGCATCCCGACCATGTTGCGAAAAACGCCTGGGCAAAGATAGAGTTCCCGGATGCAGAGCTGATAATGCATCCAGCAGCTGCAGAAAACGTTAACCGCTGGATAGAGTCTGAATTTGGGAGAAGCATTGGTGCCGAATATTCACCGCCACCTGATAGAACCGTTGACGAAGGTGATGTTATTACCATTGGGAAGAATGAATTTAACGTTTTTTACACGCCCGGTCATTCACCTGGAAGCATATCCCTCTACAGCAAAGATGATAATTTTGTGATAGTTGGGGATTTAATCTTTAAGGGAAGCATTGGGCGTTACGACCTTCCTGGAAGTGATTACGAAACCTTGAAAAGATCCATTGTTAGACTTCTTGACAGGCTCAACAGGGATACAGTCATCATTCCCGGTCATGGGCCTACGACCACGGTGAAACAGGAGCTTCTTGATAATCCTTTCATCAGGGAGTTTATTATATGACAACAGGAACTCATGTGCTTGCTGGAGTGGCAGTTGCTCTCTACTTCAAACTGCCGATTTTTCCGGCGGTGGTTGGTTCAGTCCTCCCCGATATTGATGTAGGGAAAAGGTTCCCAAAGAAGAGAACGCTTTTTAATGCACATAGAGGAATAACCCACCATGTTGCTGTTCCGCTAATTTTTATCTGTGTTGCAGTTGTGTTAAAAGGTAGTGTTCCGTATGCCGTTTATAGGGACATTCTCTCTTTTGCTGCAGGTTACCTTTCTCACCTTTTTCTTGATGCTCTGACGCCCCTTGGAATTCCCATTGGGTTTTCTTACGGTCAGAGATTCTCTTTTAAGCTTTTAAAGAGCGGCAAAGTTTCGGAAATTGTTGTTGTTACTCTTTTGATTTTCTTTTTAGCCGTACTTTTAAAGACAGAGACCATTACGGTTGAGGCGTTTTTCGGAAGAGACAATATTTCATTGCTAATGAATATGCTAAAATAGGATTTGTCACCGGCAACTTTAAATCGGGAGGTCATATGAAGTTTTTTATTGATACTGCAGATGTTGAGGAAATAAAGGAAGCTGTTGAGCTTGGTCTTATAGATGGTGTTACCACGAATCCAACGCTGATTTCGAAAACGGGAAGACCTTTTAAGGAAGTTGCAAGAGAAATTCTTGAGCTTGTTGATGGACCTGTGAGCCTTGAAGTTGTTAGTCTTGATTCAAAAGGTATGATTGATGAAGCAAGACAGCTTGCAAAACTTGGTGACAATGTTGTAATTAAAATACCAATGACTACGGAAGGCTTAAAGGCTGTTAAGGTTTTATCTGAAGAAGGAATAAAAACAAACGTTACGCTTGTCTTTTCACCTCTTCAGGCACTTTTAGCGGCAAAAGCTGGTGCTACTTATGTTTCACCTTTTGTTGGAAGGCTTGATGACATCGGGCATGATGGCATGGAACTGATATCCCAGATTGTTGAAATATATGGGAATTATGGATTTACGACAGAAATAATCGTTGCAAGTATCAGGCATCCAAAACATGTTCTTGAAGCTGCTCTCATCGGTGCAGATATTGCAACAATTCCGTTTAAAGTGATTGCTCAGCTTGCGAAACATCCTTTAACGGACATAGGGATAGAGAGATTCCTTGAGGACTGGGCTAAGGTACCTGATAGAGAATCTATTTTTAAGTGATTTTGGGGGAGATGGTGATAGAAGCAGATGCTCTAAAGCAGTATATAGGGGAGGCGAGGGAACTATTTAAGGAAGGGATATCAAAGTTAGAAGAATTTGAAGAGGCTGTTCTAATCCTTGCCAAAACCCTTGAATCGTATCAGGATCTTATAGATATCTCGACAGTTGTTCCCAAGGAAAAGTTCATAAAATATCGGCTGAGCAGACTTATAAAAAGGATGTCTTTTGAAAGGAATAAGACGGTTTTAGGGATAAGGATTAAGTTTCATCTTGGCAACTATCAGGAACTCAGGGATATTATTATTAACTATATTGATAGTCACATAAGGCCTACGGATACTCTCTTTCTCTTTGACGATTATTCAATAGGCATTATTTACATTCTGGATAAAAACCTTGAATCAAAGGTAAAGGTTCTAACCAGGATTGAAGAGATACTTTCAAATTTTGAGATACAGTTAGATTACAAGGTTAAATCAAACATAAGGTGGGATCTTTCAACGACGGAACTTGATCCATCCGACAGCGTTGAAGAGTTTTTGACGAGATTAAAGGAGGGGCGGGAGTAGCTTAACTCAAACTTTTAAGAGTTTCTTCCCACGATTTGCTCGGTTCTGGCAGGGGTTCTTTAAAGAAGTGTTCATACCTCCTTACAACTTTATCCCACGTTGGAAGGCTCGTTTGAGCACCTTCGGCTTCTATAGTAAAAGATGCTACAGTTGAAGCTATCCTGCCGGCTGTTTCTATGTCGTAGCCTTTTAAGAGAGCTGTCAAAAAACCGGCCCTGTGTGAATCTCCAGCACCTGTTGGATCAACAACCCTTGAAGATTTAACGGCAGGTATTCTGAAAACCTGACCTTTAAATAGAATTATTGAACCCTGTGCGCCTAAAGATATACAGATCAGTAAAGGTCCTTTTATCTCTCTGATGCTTTTAAGTTTTAAAATTTCTTTTATCCTTTTTGCCTCGTGGTTGTTCATGAAGAGGAGATGACAGTATTTCAGGAGTCTTATGACTCTGTATGGGTAGGAAAATGTTTCCTGTCCTGGATCAAAGCTGATTAACTGTTTTCCTTTGTACTTTTTTAAAAATCGCCTGTAAAATTTAAAATGTCCTGTCGAAAAGTGTAGTATCTTGTACTCTTTGGCGAGTGATTCTGCAAGGTGGATGTTGTGGAAAAGGAGTCTTGCCACCGCTTTTTTGCTTTCGTAGTAGTAGAGAATTTGATCCTCACTCTCTTCCTTGCTCAATATAAAACTTCTCGCCATCGGAAATTCGGTAGTTCTTATTACGCCTCTTACATCAACCCCTTGTTCTGTTAAACACTTTTCGTAATTCATCTTTTTGAAATCGTAGCCGGAAACTGCAAACAGGCCACTTTTGACACCAAGCCTCGTTGCTGCAACGGCGACATTTGCCCCGGCACCTCCATACGTGTAGCGGTATTTTTTAACGGGTACTGTTTCGTTAAGGGCCGCGAATTTATCAACTATCATCAGGTTATCTATGACGATGGAACCGAAAGCCAAGATGTCTCTTTTCACCTTTTCCTCCGTAAGGAGTCTTATTAGTTGAGTTTATCACAGAAGAGTTGATATGTGGAAGGAGTTTAAGTTGTGAAGAGAATTATCGGGAAGAATTTATGTGAGAGGGGACTGGATGAGGGTAAAAAATCTCTCCACTTTCTCTATGCTAATATTGTTTTATTCTTTTATGAGTTTATGAGTTTGTTTAATTTTGAAGCAATGTTTTCCACTTTTTTGCCAACCCCTATAGATTCTACAAAAACGACTCCTATTTCTGTCTCTTTTCTTAAGGCATTTCCTATCTCTCCGCTGGTGAAAATACTGTCTATAACTGTTGTCCCGTACTTTTTGAGACTTTCAGCGGTTTTTCTGCTTAAGTTTCTTGAAATAAACAGCGTGCCAGTTTCGGGTTTTGCTTTTTTTATATTATCCTGACCAACTATTGTTATTCTTGATTTGTGGGCCATGGAAAGGAGAGAGAGGAGATAGTTTTTTAGCTGTTTTATCGTTTCTTTAGTAACTTCTTCTGGTTCAATCTTTCCCTTGAACTGTTTCTTCACAAATTTTTTAATACATTCTCTGTCGGGACAGACATTAAAACCCCTTCCAGGTAATGTTCCTTTAATATCTGGAAGGGGTTTACCTTCAAACGTTATAAATCGTATAAACTCTTCTTTTTCGCCTTTCTTTCTACAACCTGCACATGTTCTTTCTGGCATCTTACTCTTCTGTTTCAAGTGATTCAAGCTCCTGTATTTTCTTAAAGTCAGATTCCTTGATTATGTCAATACCGACTATCTGTCCTACAAGTTTTGAAGCAAGTCTTGCGTTAACACCGTGTTTTCCTATTGCCAGTGAGAGCTGGTCATCCGGTACTACGACTTCTACTCTAAGTTCTCCATCCTCATCTTCATAACTTTCTGCATGGAGAACCTTCGCCGGTGATAGCGCTCTGGCTACAAGCTCTGCTATGTCGTCAGTCCACCTGATTATCTCTATCTTTTCGCCGGAAAGTTCTCTTGAGACCGGCAGAATTCTGCTGCCTTTAACGCCGATGCAGGCACCTACAGGGTCTATGTGCTCTTCCTTTGTGTCAACGGCAACTTTTGCCCTTATTCCCGGTTCTCTTGCAACGGCCTTTATCTCTACTAACCCTTCTGCCACTTCAGGTATCTCTATTTCCATAAGTCTTTTCAGAAACTTTGGATGTGTTCTTGAGAGGATTACGTAGGGTGGCGGATAATCACCTATCCTGCTTTTCCCTCTCTTTTTATACTGCCTGTAGTCAAAAACAATGTCATATATGTAGGCTCTTACTCTTTCGCCTAAACGGTAACGCTCTTTTGATATCTGTTCTTCCCTGGGAAGAATACCTATAACCCTTCCAAGGTCTATTACAATGTCACCATTTCTCATTATCTGTTTTACTGTTCCGGAGATAATGTCGCCGATTTTCTCTTTATAGTAGTCGTAGAGTGCCTTTCTCTCTGCCTCTGTTATCTTTTCATGGATAACCTGTGCAGCTGCCTTTGCTGCTATTCTTCCAAGCTCTTCAGCTTTTATTTCTACTAAGACCTTGTCGCCTATGCTTTTCTTTTCTCCCGTTATCTCTTCGGCTTCTTCTGGTGTTATCTGGTAATCAGGATTTTCTACCTTTTCCACAATCTCTTTTTCCTGATATATGCCAAAATCCTTGCCATCCTCGTCTATTTTAACGACAAGGTTGCCTCTGTATCCTGCCTTCTTTGCAGCGTTTATTATTCCTGTTTTAACGGCTGCTATTACATCCTCTTTTGATATACCCTTCTCTTTGCAGAGCATCTCTATGGTTTTTCCAAGGCTTTCCATTAGTTCCTCCTTATTCACTTGTTGAAAAGAGAGTCAAGATCAAGCTTGGCAGTCTTGATCTTTTCAAAAGGTATTTCTACTTCGGTGTTCCTTGATACATCATGAATGGTTACGCCTTTGTCATCTGCAGAGAGTATTTCACCTTTGAAGTTTCTCTGATTATCGAGAGGTTCTGTCGTCTTTATTTTGACGACGTTTCCAATCTGTTTCTCAAAGTCTTTCTGTTTTTTTAAGGGTCTATCAAGGCCCGGTGAGGATACCTCAAGGTTATAGGGGTGGTGTATCAGGTCTTCGACGTCAAGTATCGTTCCAATCCTTTCGCTTATCCACTGGCAGTCGGAGATGGTAATTCCACCGTTTTCTCTATCGGCGTATATTCTCAGTACCCAGCCTATCGGTTCTCTAACAAACTCTATATCAACTAATTCAAAGTTTCCCTCTTCCAGTATTGGAAGCAAGAGTTCTTTTACTTTTTCTATAAGTTTAGATACTCTTTCCTCATTCATGGTTCACTCCTAAATTTGGTTGGGGGCAAATAAAAAGGAGCGGGCAAGGCACCCGCTCTTCACACGGAATATGAATGCGATGAACACAGACAGCTCTTAACCGCTCTGTATAAATTTAGGGCAGAAAGGTCGTTTTAGCAATCAATTTGGTATTGGAATATGAGAATAAGGGGTGGCTTTGATGAGAGAGATCTTTAACCGTCTTTTAAAATGTTTTGGACCGCAGTACTGGTGGCCTGCTGATACGGAGTTTGAAGTTTGTATTGGTGCTATTCTTACTCAAAATACTGCATGGAGCAATGTTGAGAAAGCTATTGCAAATCTGAAAAAAGAAAATCTTTTATCACCGGAAGCTATCATTAAGGTGTCTGATGGAAGATTGAAAGAGCTTATAAGGCCTGCGGGTTTTTATAACCAGAAGGCAGAACGGTTAAAGGCATTTTCATCGTTTATTCTCAATGGTGGTGGGATTGAGAAACTGTCCCGACTTTCCCTTTATGACTTAAGAGAAAAACTGCTTTCCATTAAGGGTATTGGGAAAGAGACGGCAGATTCAATGATTCTTTATGCGTTTAAAAAGCCGATATTTGTGGTTGATGCTTATACAAAAAGGCTCCTTTTCCGTTTAGGAAAAATTGACTCTGAAAAGGTTGATTATGATGTTTTAAGGGAAATGGTTGAAGTTTGCCTTCCGTCAGATGCAGAGCTTTTTGGGGAATTTCACGCACTTATTGTCAGGCAGTGTAAGGAATTTTGTAAGAAGAAACCTTCCTGCAAGGATTGTTCTTTAAAAGACATGTGTGTGTTTTATAGAAAGGTGGCTGCGGAGGGCAGCCACCGGTGATTATTGTTCTTTTTTTAGAGGGACAACATCAACGGTAATTGTGGCTTCGATGTCCTGGAAGAGGTGGATCTTGACGTCGTAGGTGCCCGTTTCTCTGATCGGTTTTTCAAGGATAATCTGTTTCTTCTCGATGTCTTCGTATCCAGCTTCGTGGAGGGCTTTTTCGATTTGAGATGTTGTAACTGAGCCGAAAAGCTTTCCTTCTTCACCGGCTTCGTGCTTTATCGTTACTCTCACGGAAGAGAGTTTCTCAGCAAGCTCCTTAAATTTCCCTAACTGCTTGGCAGCCTTTTTCTTGAGCGCGTTAAGTTCATTTTTTACTTTTCTTATATTTGAGTCTGTGGCAGGAAGGGCGATACCTTGAGGTATAAGGTAGTTTCTGCCGTACCCGTCTTTTACTTCAACGATGTCGCCCACCTTTCCAAGATTTTCCATATCCTGAATCAGGATTACTTTCATTGCAACCCTCCTTTAAGTTTTCTAAAGTCAAACCAGAAGTCGAACAATCCTGCGAGTGTTATTATAACCAGTGCTGCTAACGGGAAAAGTATGGCTATAAGGAAAGTGATAATTCTGCTTAGAGGTCGCCATCTTTCCATTATGCCTGCTACTACGGCAAATCCCTGTATGAGGAAAAAGCCGCACGTTGCTATAAGTGCGTTTGCTCCAGCTATCTGTATGGCGGGAAGCGGTTTAAAAACAGCTGCTATACCGCTTAATATGAACAGTATTACTGGAATTACACCAAAGTTTATTCGTTTAAACTCAATATCTCTTTTAGCTACAAGCACTATCGTGCCTATTATGATTACGGCAAAGAGTGCCGAAGTGTAAAAGTAGAGTCCCCATCTAAAAGGGATTATTGCTTTTATAGGCTCTATGTCTTGAGGTGGCCCGAAAAAGAAATCTTCGCCTATGGAGATAAGGTAAAAGTACATTGTAAGGAGCAGAGAAAGCCTTTCTCCTTTCATGTCCTTTTTAAGCAAGAACCACGTGATATAGCCGGGTACTACCATTTCAGCTACGTTCAGAGCCGTTTCCCATCCACCTGTTAGCCAGACTATTCCTATTCCTGTTAAAGTTGCTATGCCAGGGAAAACAAACCCTTCTCTTTCAATTCCCATGAACAGGGTTACGGGAATGAAGAGTGATAAACCCCAGCCGAAAGCGGCAAAGACATCATTGCCCATTGCCACTCCGGCTATGCATGTAAGAGCAAAAAGTATTAAGGATATCCTGACGTTTCTCATCAGTCCACTTTAACAAATGGTAGTAGTGCGAGGTGTCTTGCCCTTTTTACAGCCTTTGCAAGTTGCCTTTGATGCTTTGAACATACGCCAGAAATTCTTTTTGGAATAATTCTTCCTCTTTCACTGATGAAAGGTTTGAGAAGTTCAACGTTTTTGTAATCTATATGTTCAATTTTTTGTGCACAGAATTTACAGTACTTCCTTCTCCTGATAAATCTTCTTTGTTCTGCCATTTTAAACCTCCTTAAAATTCAATGTCGTCTATGTCTGTTGTTTCCTCACCTTTACCTGAAGGTTGGCTAAGGAGCTGAACTCTATCTGCAACAACTTCAATTTTAGAACGTTTCTCGCCTGAGTCGGTTTCCCAGCTGGATTGACGGAGTCTGCCTTCAACTAAAATTTCCGTTCCTTTGTTGAATCTGCTTACGGCCCTGTCTGCAGCATCTCCCCACACAACGATGTCAATAAAGGAGGTCTCTTCCTGCCAGTTGCCGTTTCTGTCTCTGTAGCTGCGGTTTACTGCTATGGTGAATCTTGTAAAGGGTGTTCCAGAGTTTGTGTGCTGGAGCTCCGGATCCCTTGTAAGCCTTCCGGCAAGAAAAACCTTGTTTAAATTAGCCATTGTTTGCCTCAGAATCGGATTTAGCTTCTTCTTTCTTGAGTCCTTTTACCTCTGAAGGTTTGATTCTAAAAGAGAGAAATCTTATTACATCTTCGTTTATTCTGAAGAAGTTTTCAAGATTCTTCACGAAGTTTCTGTCATTTGTGTAAGCGTGAATGAGAACATAGTATCCCATTTGGTAGTCATTGATTGGATATGCAAGCTGCTTCTTGCCCCACTTATCTATGTGAAGCACCTTTCCATTGTACTTCTCAACGGCGTTGTTTACCTTCTCTATGGCTTTTTCTATCTCTTCATCTGAAAGAGTTGGTCTGAGTATGTAAACTGTTTCATAGTAGTATTCTCTCATTCTTTACCTCCTTTGTAGGTTAGAAGCT